>JAIRMK010000054.1 GCA_031258755.1 Prevotellaceae bacterium | reverse complement strand
TCTTCGGAATAACAAAACACGCCGAGCCGCTCGAACTGCATGTCGCGCACGAACGCTTTCAACACCTCGAACGCCTGCTCGTCTTCGCCCGGATGCCCCACGATGAATGTCGTGCGGATAGCGATGCCCGGCACTTCGCGCCGCAAGCGCTCAACCAACGCCCGCGTCTGCGCCCCGTCAATGCCCCGGCGCATGTTGCGCAACACCGCATCCGACACGTGTTGCAGGGGAATGTCGATATATTTGCATACCTTGGGATTGTCGCGCAGCACGGCAAAAAGGTCTTCGGGAAACTGTGCGGGATAAGCGTAGTGGAGGCGTATCCACTCCACGCCTTCTATTTCGGAAAGCGATTGGAGCAGTGCGGCAATGCGGCGCCGGCCATACAGGTCGAGGCCATAATACGTGGTATCCTGCGCCACCACCAGCAGTTCTTTCACCCCCTGCGCCACAAGGCCGGCGGCCTCGTCGAGCACCTGCTGTTCGGGCGCCGACACGTGGTTGCCGCGTATGAGGGGAATAGCGCAGTAGGAACACCGCCAGTTGCAGCCTTCGGAGATTTTAAGGTACGCATAATGCGGCGGGGTAGTGAGCTGTCGCGCCTGTTGCAAGGCAGGCTGCCACAACGCATGAAGCGCCGCCAGTATCTTCCCAGCTTCATCTACGCCGAAAAAGGCATCGACTTCGGGAATTTCCTGCCGCAGGGTTTCCCTGTAGCGCTGCGACAGGCAGCCGAACACATAAATCGTGCGGATGCGTTTTTTCTTTTTCGCTGCTACAAACGACAGGATGGCGTCTATCGATTCTTTTTTGGCGTCGCCGATGAACCCGCAGGTGTTGATGAGCACGATTTTCGCCGCGGGGTCGTTGCTGTCGTGCACCACGCGGTAGCCGGCGGCCGAGAGCTGTTTCATCAATCGCTCGGAGTCCACCAGATTTTTGGAGCAGCCCAATGTGACGACATTAATTTTCGGGAATAAAGTCATGAGGTAAAAAAACGATACTTTTTTGTAAATAGGAATGAACGGCGCCGTCTTCATGTTCCAGCAGCAAGTCGCCGGCCGGCTTCACCGCCACAATTTGCGCACGGAAACAGTTGCCCCCGGCCTGATACCACGCCCACCGGCGATACCGGTAAAGCGCGTTCAGGTATTGTGCAGGCCGCAGGCCGGGCTTGCTTTCATAATAGCGGAAGATGGCGGCAAGCACGCCTTCCAGCACTGTGCGAAGGTGATATTCTTTTTTCATCACGGAGCGCATGGAAACAGCTTGAGGCGCCTGGCCGAAATGTTGCTGGTTCACGTTAAGGCCCACGCCTGCAATGGTAGCGCTGATGTATTCGCCGCACACATGATGTTCGAGCAACAGGCCTGCGATTTTCTTTTCGCCCACATAAATGTCGTTCGGCCACTTGATCAGCGCCGGCAAGCCTTCATCCCGCAGGTACATACACACGCCCAGCGACACCGCCTGCGAAAGTAAAAACTGGTTTTCAGCCCTGAAGCGCACGGGGCGGAACAATACGGAAAACAACAGGTTTTTTCCTGCTTCACTCTCCCAGCGGTTGTCCTGCTGTCCCCTGCCGGCATGTTGAAAGGCGGCCACCCACACTGTGCCGTGTGACGCCTCGTGCAAATGCCGGGCGGCTTCGTTATTCGTGGAATCTGTTTCCGCTAAGAATATTACAGGACTTTCAACAGGCGTTTTCGACATAAAAAGTTATTAGTTCCATTATTTTTATTACTTTTGCAACTTTATGACTAAATAATACGACAAAAGTAGCAAAAAAACAATGAACGGAACTTTACCAAACACTAATAATCCTAAAAACCCTCCAAAACAGGGGGCTAATCCGCTGCCGAGCGGAAAGAAGCCGCGCTTCAATCCTATATGGATTTACCTTATTCTTATTTCCTTTCTACTTTACCTGTGGGTATTTAACAACGACAGTAACCCGGTGCAAATACAATGGCTCGACGTCAAAGAAAAAATGATGCCGGCCGGCGATATCGAAAAAATAACACTGATTACCAACCTTAATCACGTGGAGGTGTCTGTAAAGAAAGACAGTTTGTACAAGTATAAAAAATATTTCGGCTTTAAGGAAACGGATCACATTATAGCGCCTCAGTTTTATTTTGTAATTCCTTCTACGTTCGACGCCGACACGAAATTCGGGGAAGCGCGCCAGCAGTTGCCCGACGGCAAAAAGTTCAGTATTGAAACGGCCGAACGGCGCGATTATTTCGGGCGTATTCTCGAATGGTTGTTTGTCCCGGCGCTCTTGCTGTTTGTGTGGTTATTCATGTTCCGCCGGATGTCGGGCGGCATGGGCGCCCCGGGCGGCGGGATATTCAGCGTAGGACGCTCGAAAGCGCAACTGTTCGACAAAGACCACAAAAACAAAATCACGTTTCAGGATGTGGCCGGGCTGGAAGAAGCGAAAGTGGAAATTATGGAAATTGTGGATTTCCTGAAAAATCCGAAGAAATATACCGAGCTGGGCGGTAAAATACCGAAGGGCGCTTTGCTGGTAGGCCCGCCGGGCACAGGGAAAACCCTGCTGGCGAAAGCGGTGGCCGGGGAAGCCAATGTGCCGTTTTTTTCGCTCTCAGGCTCCGATTTTGTGGAGATGTTTGTGGGCGTGGGCGCCTCGCGGGTGCGCGACCTGTTCCGCCAAGCCAAGGAGAAAGCGCCGTGCATCGTGTTTATTGATGAAATTGACGCGGTGGGACGCGCACGCAGCAAGAACGGCGGATTTACTTCCAACGACGAACGTGAAAACACCTTGAACCAACTGCTCACCGAGATGGACGGCTTCGGGTCGAACAGCGGCGTCATCATACTGGCGGCCACCAACCGCGCCGATATTCTCGACAAGGCATTGATGCGTGCAGGCCGCTTCGACCGGCAAATTCACGTGGATCTCCCGGAACTGAAAGAACGGTATGAAATTTTTAAAGTGCACCTGCGCGGATTAAAAATAGCCGAAGATTTCGACATCGGATTTTTGGCCAAACAAACACCCGGTTTCTCCGGCGCCGACATCGCCAACGTATGCAACGAGGCCGCGCTGATTGCCGCCCGCAAGAATAAAAATACCATCGAAAAACAGGATTTCCTCGATGCGGTAGATCGCATCATCGGCGGATTGGAGCGCAAAAGCAAAATCATCACGAAAGAAGAAAAACGCACCATTGCTTTCCACGAAGCGGGACACGCTACCGTGAGCTGGCTGCTCGAACACGCCAACCCGCTGCTGAAAGTAACCATTATCCCGCGCGGCCGGGCGCTGGGCGCGGCGTGGTACTTGCCCGAAGAACGGCAAATCACCACCACCGAACAGTTGCTCGACGAAATGGCGGCTACCCTCGGCGGACGCGCTGCCGAAGAATTGGTGTTCAAAAAAATATCGACCGGCGCCATGAACGACTTGGAAAAAATCACGAAACAGGCCTACGCCATGGTGTCGTATTTCGGGATGAGCAACAAGGTGGGCAACATCAGCTATTACGACTCTACAGGACAAAACGAATACGGCTTCAACCGGCCATACAGCGAGAAAACCGCCGAACTGTTAGACCACGAAGTGAAAAAACTCATCGACGCCTCGTATGAAAAAGCAAAAGCGATATTGACCCAACACATGGACTTGTTTACGCAATTGGCCGAGTTGCTGCTGGAGCGTGAAGTGATTTTTTCCGAAGACCTGGAACAAATATTCGGAAAACGTAAGAATAAAAATCCACACGAGCTTTTATGAGAAATTTGTTTACACGTACGGCCAGCGGCCTTGTCTTCCTTGGCGTCATGGTGGGTGGCCTGTTGGGTGGCGATATTCCATACGCCTGTTTGATGGTGTTTCTGCTGGGCGGCATGTTGCACGAATTTTACAAATTGACGCTGGAGCGTAAACACGGCTTACAAAAAGCAGCCGGTATTACATTTGGCTTAGTCCTGTGGAGCACAAGTTTTCAACTGTTGCAAGGTAATTCGCTCAGGCTTGATGCCGGTGAATTAAGTATGGCCGCAGGAATTTTTGTGCTGCTGCTGTTGATTGCCCAACTATACCGGAAAGATGAAAAGCCCTTTCAGGCCGTAGCCTACACGCTATTGGGCATTTTATATATTGCCGTTCCCCTGTCGTTATTCAATATACTTGGCGTTGACAACCGCCCGGTATTGTTGGGGCTGTTCATTATTCTTTGGAGCAGCGACGTGGGCGCCTACGTGTTCGGCATGTTGTTCGGGCAAAAGGGAAAGCACAAATTATTTCCGTCCGTGTCGCCGAAGAAATCGTGGGAGGGTTTTATCGGCGGACTGCTTGTCGCATCGGCCACAGGCCATATACTATGGTCGGTTGGCATGTTGCCCTGCGGACTTGTTCACACTCTAATTATAAGTTTGCTAATCGCCGTATTCGGCGTGTTCGGCGATTTGGTGGAATCCATGCTCAAGCGTAGTGTGGGGGTAAAAGACTCCGGCCATATCATGCCCGGTCACGGCGGCCTGCTCGACCGCTTCGACGCCGCGCTGTTCGCGCTGCCGGTAGCATTATTTTACATAAAAATATTCTCGTTATCATGAAGACACACCGTGAAGGTTATAAATTATTAAATATTACTACCGTTTTATTTCTGCTTATTATGGTGGCGCTGCGCTGGTGGATTGGCATAGAATGGCTGCTGTGGCTGGGCGGCGCAACGCTCCTCGTTATATATTTTATGATGATGTATTTCTTCAGGGTACCGTCGCGCAAGCCTGTGTCTGATGAGAAGGCCGTGATTGCGCCCGCCGACGGCACGATTGTGATTATTGAAGAAACGGAAGAGAACGAATACCTGAAATGTAAATGCATGCAGGTATCGATATTCATGTCGATATTTAATGTGCATATCAATTGGTTTCCCGTAAGCGGAACGGTGGAATACCAACGCCACCATCACGGAAAATATATGGTGGCCTGGCATCCGAAATCATCGGAAAAGAACGAGCGCACTACAATCGTGGTAAATCATCATGGGAAAAAAATACTGTTCCGGCAAATTGCAGGCTACATCGCCCGCCGCATTGTGTGTTATGCCAAAGAAGGGATGCCGGTGGAGCAGGGACAGGAAACAGGGTTTATCAAGTTCGGCTCGCGGGTCGATTTGTTCCTGCCGCTTGATGCAGCAATAAACGTGAAATTAGGAGATAAAGTAAAAGGCACCCAAACAGTGATTGCAAGGATAGAATAAAATGAACCGATTAGCCCGCTATATTATTATAGCCGCCAGTATAGCCTTAATCTGTTTTCTGGCGTGGTATTTCAGCAATATTCTGATTTATATTCTCATCTCGGCTGTTTTTTCGCTTATCGGGCGACCGATAGTAAAACGCCTCGATAGAATACGCATACTGAAAAAACAATTTCCACGCGTATTGTCGGCCACCATCACCCTGCTGATGTTCTGGGCGCTCATCCTGCTGTTTATATTTGTGCTGTCGCCATTGATTACCGGCCTCGTCGGCGAACTTTCGTCCATCAAACCCGACGAGCTGATTACGAATATCGCCTACCTGCTGCACAACATAGAAACATGGATTATCAAAACTATTCCGGGCGTTGACCCCGACTTCTCCTTACAAAAGACGCTGATTACAGGGTTATCCAACTTCATTAATGAATCGGCGCTGCTCAACATTTTCGGCTCGGTAACCAACATGCTCATCAGCATAGGCGCCGGGATGTTTGTGGTTTCGTTCATCACTTTTTTCTTTCTGAAAGAAGACCATTTATTTTCCAACGGCGTGATGGCGCTGTTTCCGCAAAAGTATGAAGAGAACGCCCGCCATGCCTTCCAGTCGGTATCGACATTGCTGGGACGGTATTTTATCGGTATTTTCATCGACATTTTTTGCGTGATGACCATCATCACCTTAGGCCTGACATTCATCGGCGGACTGCCGTTCACCACCGCGCTGGTGCTCGGGTTTATTGCCGGCATATTAAACCTGATTCCCTATATCGGCCCATTGGTAAGCCTGTTACTGGGGTGCGGCATAGGGCTCATCGTGACGCACAGTTTCGGCGCCGACGCCAACATCCTGCTCCAAATGCTGAAAATGGCGCTGGTATATATAGGCACCAACATTATTGACGCCTCATTTTTCCAGCCCTACATTTACTCCAACAGCATCAAGGCGCATCCGCTCGAAATATTTTTAGTGATTATTACCGCCGGCAGCGTAGGCGGTATTATCGGGATGATTATCGCCATTCCCGCTTATACGGTAGTACGTGTATTTGCCAAGGAATTTTTCAACCACTTCAGGGTAGTCCGCAAATTGACGGAGAAGATATAGCGGCCTCCCCCTCCAAATTCTCTTTTGGCGCAACTGCGCCGGACGGAAGTCACACCGAATTCTCTTTGGCGCAACTGCGCCGGACGGAAGTCACACCCAATTCTCTTTTGGCGCAACTGCGCCGGACGGAAGTCACACCGAATTCCCTTTGGCGCAACTGCGCCGGACGGAAGTCACACCCAATTCTCTTTTG
>JAIRMK010000193.1 GCA_031258755.1 Prevotellaceae bacterium | reverse complement strand
TAATGGTTGATGGCGGTTACGGCGTCGTGTGGCGAAACGCCGAAAGTATGACCTATGGCCAATGCGGCAAGTACGTTGTCGGTATTGTAGTCTCCTATGAGATGGGTATTGATTTCAGGAAGATTGTTGATGGCGAGGCGCAGAAAGGGGTGTGTGTCGTCGGTGGGAAGAATGGTTACTTGGTCTTTGTCGATGCCGTAGGGGATCAACTGTTCGCAGTGATGCTCCTTAATCATATCGCGAAGCAGCGGATTGTCGATGTTGTAAAAAATAGTACCGCGGTTTTTTGCAAGGTAATCGTAGAGTTCACCCTTGGCTTTGCGCACGCCTTCCAATGAGCCGAAACCCTGGAGGTGCGCTTTACCCACATTTGTGATGAGTCCATAGTTGGGCAATGCCATGCGGCAAAGTTGTGCAATCTCGCCCGGATGGCTGGCGCCCATTTCCACTATGCCGATTTGTGTGTCCCTGTTCATGCGCAGCAGGGTAAGGGGTACGCCAATATGATTGTTGAGGTTGCCGCAGGTGACGCTTACTTTATATTTTGTAGAGAGCACTTGCGCGGCTAATTCTTTGGTGGTTGTTTTGCCGTTGGTGCCGGTAATGGCTAATATGGGAATTTTAAGTTTTTTCCGGTGTGTGCAAGCCAAGTCCTGCAAGGATTTCAGGGCGTTGCCGGTAAAGACAAACTTAGGGTGCAGCGGCAATGTGGGATCATCTACTACAGCATAGGCTGCACCCTGTTCCAGTGCTTGAAGCGCAAAACGATTGCCATCAAAATGTTCCCCTTTGAGGGCGAAAAAAATACTGTTTTTAATGACATTGCGACTGTCGGTACACACAGCAGGGTGTTGCACAAACAGCTTATAGAGTTTCATTTACCTTCTTCTTTTCAACTGTGGTGTGCCCAATTTATCCATGGCGCAGCGGAATCCGATATCAATAGCCGATTTTTCTTCGTCAAGAAAGCGGCGTGTGCCGGGGCTAAGCCAATATGCGCGATCAAGAAATGATCCGCCCTTATATACCCGTGCCTTGTCATTAATGAGGCTGGTCATGCCGGTGTGATTAGTCCCTGCACCCTGATCATACATACGGTTTGAATTGGCGCGCGTCTCGGGTTTTACACTGCTGTTTTCTTCATAGGAAATAGAAGAAAGAATGTCGCCGTCGCGGTAATTGCGGTTATCGCCCAATTGGTAATTGTTGCGGTTGCCATTGTATCCTACGGTATCGATCCTGATACGGCCCAGCGAGTCTTTAGGAAATACGTTCCCTTCTTCGTCTCTGGCGATGTCGGTAAATACATTTCCGCGGACAGGACGAAAGTCATCTACATCTTCGGAAGATAGCGGGCGGTACACGTCGAATACCCATTCATTCACATTGCCGGCCATGCAGTAAAGCCCGAAATCGTTAGGCCAGTATGAACGTACAGGAGCCGGTGTAGCGTAGCCGTCGTTGAGCGAGCCGGCCACACCCATAAGGTCGCCGCGTCCGCGTTGAAAGTTGGCCATAAAGGCGCCGCGATTTTTTTTGTCATTGCTGCGTAATGTGCTTCCGCTCCAGGGATAGATACGACGCTCGGTCACTCTTTCGTCATAAGTAACGCCGATGGGCGCTATGGCGGCATATTCCCATTCGGCTTCGGTAGGAAGGCGGTAATTCGGTAATAAAATGCCGTCATCAAAGGCCACACGGCGGGTAGCGTTTTTATCTTCACTTATGAAATCACGCAGGTTTTTCCTTACGGCGCCTTCATATTGTCCCGACAAGTAAGCGGTAGTGTTAAATGAGTTGGCGCCTTCTTGCGTAGGATCCGGATGCAGTATGCCGCGCTTTATCAACATGAGTTCGTTAACCCTGTCGGTACGCCACAGGCAAAATTCATTGGCTTGCCTCCACGATACGCCTACTACCGGATACTCGTTGTAGGCCGGATGGCGGAAATAGGTGTTCACGAGCGGCTCATTAAACCCTAACGGTTTACGCCACGCCAGTGTGTCGGGCAATGCATTGTTGTACACGTCGGGATAAGCCGAGTATACTCTTCTGATCCAGTGTATGTAAGACCGGTATACCACGTTTGATATTTCTACTTCATCAATGTAGTAAGAGTCAACGGTAACCCTACGGGGTGCATTGTTCCAGTCGAAATGCAAATCTTCGGCCGAGCGCCCCATCATAAATGCACCGCCTTCGATAAAAATAAGTCCCGGCCCTGTTATTTGCTCACGTACTTGTTTTACTTCATATCCGCCGAATTTCGGGTCATTGTAATTCCAACCCGTAGCGCTTGATACTTGTTTCTTTTTAAATAAATTACAACTGCTTATTCCCCCTGTTGCCGCGATACAGAGCACGATCAGTAAAAGCTTTTTGATGCTCATAAAAAAGATGAAATATAATTTATACTTTAATTTACAAAGGTAAGCATTTCTTTGAAAACAGAAAAATTTTTCAAAAAAATGTCATAAATAACACCCGAAGCAGGATTTTGATTTGTGTTTTTTGCGGTGTTGTTTTGTGGCGCTCTCCGCGGAATGGCCAAAGGTGAAATGGACAAACAGTTCATGCGAAACGCCTTGCCATCCGCGCAAAGCGCTTCCCCAGCCAATAAAATCGGTGGTATAACCTATGCGAAAGGTCGATGACAGAAATCCGGCGGATAGCGATATATTGGTTACTTCCTGCTGCAGGGCTGTTTTTACGCCGGCGCCGGCATACAAAGCGCCGGATTGTATCAACATGCAGGCAGTTAGATATTTATAATGTTCTTGATGGTAATACCGCAGGGACGGTATTAGTTTAGTGTGTTCGAAATCAAGCCATTCATCGGGTCTCACTTCTTCGTTGGCGGCCGGGGCAGTGAGCGGGATGATGTATTTGGCTTGCGCCGCTATTTTCAACGATTGGTTTAAATAAGGGTCTTCTTGCCGAGCCCCAAGGTGATGAATGGAAAAACCGAGTTCAAGGCGATGATATTGAGCGAGTATGCCCGCCGAGAAATCAAGCGTATTCTTGTTGTATGGCTCATAGGTTGCAGGTGCAGGTGCAGAGATGGGGGTACCTGTGAGATCGAACATATCGGGGAAGACCGCCGAACGGAAATCGCGGTGCCTGTTGTGAAATATGCCTTGTATGGCAGGGCGCAATGACAGGTTTTCAGTAAGTTGAAAAGCAAAGACATACGACAGGGCGGCCGAGGTTTGCCGGAGCTGACCGGAAGCCATGAGGTCGTGGAGGATATAACAACCGAAACCACTGTTCCATTTATCTATAAATATGTCTGTTTCAGCATAATATGTGGTGTAAGGATAGGGTGTTGCAGTAAATTGGCTGCGGAAGGCGGCGCCGGCGTGCAGCGGGCCGAATATTCCGGTGTAAGCGGGGTTGTTATACATCAAGGCAGCGTAGGGATGATCAAATATGATATCTTGTCCCCGTGCATTTTGATAGAAAAATAGTAGGAATAATCCAATAAATATATGTATCTTTGCAGTCATTACAACAAATGTAGTAAAAATTAACGAAAATAGTTCATTTTATAAAAAATTAACAAAATCAATGTATCATAGTTAGGTAAAATAATCTAACTTTGCAAATTAAATATTGTGAATACTATTATTGTGAAAAGAATAATAATTTTGTTAACACTGTTGAGCCTTGTTGTAGGCAGTGTTTTTGCCCAGGAAGCAGATAATCCTATTGTGTTTGCCATGCCCGTACTTACTGTTGTGCCTGATGCCCGTGCGTCGGGGATGGGCGATATGGGGGTAGCGACATTGCCGACTACCAATGACCAGCATTGGAATGCATCCAAATATGTGTTTAATGAGGCTAAGAGCGGCGTGTCATTGTCGTATATCCCATGGCTTCGTGGTATCGGGACGTCGAATATTAACTTATTGTATCTTACCGGTTTTTACAGGATAGACAATAAGCAAGCCATCGGGGCGTCATTGCGCTATTTTTCATTGGGCGCCATGACTTTTTGGGGCGAGCAGCAGGAGTTTATCAAGTCGTCTAACCCTAACGAAATGGCTATTGATGTGTCATACTCGCGTTTGTTGGGCGAATATTTTTCGGCAGGGGTAGCGTTCCGTTACTTGCGTTCGGATATTACCGGCGGCTCTTATAACAGTGGTACGGTATTTCAACCGGCCAATGCCTGGAGCGCCGATATCGGATTTTATTACAATGAGCCGATACGTTTGGGCGCCATGACAGGTGTGGTGTCGGCAGGTCTTTCCATTACCAATATCGGTTCGAAAATGAATTATGGATATGCGGAAAATGAAGCAAGGGGAAAAACATATTTTCTGCCTACTACCGGGCGTTTGGGCGGAAACCTGAAGTTAGACCTTGATTATTATAATGAATTGTCATTTGGTGTGGAATTGAATAAATACTTGGTGCCTACGCCGCCAAGAATAGAGAAAAATGAAGTAACAGGTGAGGATGAAATAGTAGCAGGCAAGGATAATAATGTGTCGATGCTTAAGGGGATGATACAATCGTTTTACGACGCTCCGGGCGGCTTTAAGGAGGAGTTGAAAGAAATTGTTATTGGGATCGGCGCGGAATATACGTATTCGCGGGTGTTCAGTGTTCGCGGCGGGTATTATTATGATTATAAATGGCCACAACACAAATATGCAACACTGGGTGCAGGTATTATATATTATATGTTCAGTTTTGACGTGTCGTATTTGATTCCGGTAGTAGCAGGGTTGCAAAGTCCCCTGGCCAATACGCTCCACCTTACGCTTTCTATTGATTTCGGCAAATCAATGCGAAGAAGAACGTTTGCAAACAATTAGGCATATTCGTATCGGCAACGGCTATGACGTGCACCGGTTAGCCGCCGGTCTTGATTTCTGGCTCGGAGGATGTCGCATTACGCATACGAAAGGATGTGTGGCACATTCCGACGGTGATGTGTTAATTCATGCGCTATGTGATGCGTTGTTGGGCGCTGCCGCTTTGCGCGACATCGGCGTCCATTTTCCCGATACCTCTTCTACATATAAAAGTATAGACAGCAAAAAAATATTGGCGGAGACCATGACGCTGGTGCGTGCCGAAGGCTACGAAGTGGGTAATGTGGATACGGTTGTTTGCCTGCAAAGCCCTAAAATCGCGGCCTATATTCCCGAAATGCGCCAAACACTGGCCGGCGTGATGCGGGTGAGCGAAACGCAAATTTCCATTAAAGCTACTACCACCGAAGGTCTCGGTTTTGAAGGGCGCGAAGAAGGCGTGTCGGCTTATGCCGTGGTGCTGTTAACGAAATAACACTACTTTAGCGTGAAGAAAACTTAAATAATTAATCCGCTCACATAAATTTTTTCCCACTCACCCCGATTTCTTCCACAAAGTACCGGTCGTGCGAAATGACCAGCAGGCTGCCTCTGTAGTGCTTGAGGGTTTGGGTCAATACCTGCAGGCTTGAGAGGTCGAGGTTGTTGGTGGGCTCGTCAAGGATGATGAGGTCGGGGGTTTGGTTGGAGAGCATCAGGCAGCAGAGGTAGAGGCGCAGCTTCTCGCCGCCGCTCAATGCATGACACGGTTTGTCCCATGTGTTGGAAGGGAACAGGAAGCGGTTCAGGCGCAGCCTCACTTCATGCACTGCCAGATGCTGGCGGTTGTGTGTGGCGGCAAGTTCTTCGATGCTGCAAGCCGCATTCACTTGGGTGTAGTCCTGGTCTAAGTAAATCCACTGGAAGTCCGCACGCCTGATTGTCCCGCAGGACGGACAAAGCGAGCCGGTCAGCAGCTTGATGAGCGTGGTTTTTCCAGCGCCGTTGTCTCCCAAAAGGTGAATGCGGTCGTGACTGTAGAGGGTGAAGTCCAGCGGCTTTTTCCACAGCGGCGACTCCGGCCGGTACGCGAAGTTGATTTGCCGGGCTTCGATAAGCAGCTTTCCAGGATGAATGGACGTATGGTCGAAATCTATCTTCAAATCTCTCATTGCTCCTTGCTGCTGCTTCAGGCCGGACAGTTTTGCTTGATGGCTACTGATAATCTCTTCGTGCTTTTCTTTCAGTCCTGCCGCCGTATT
>JAIRMK010000192.1 GCA_031258755.1 Prevotellaceae bacterium | reverse complement strand
GTTTTTAAAGTTTATTGCACAAAATTACGAAAATATGGCTTTGGCGCAATTTGGGGTGCAGAAGTGCCCCAAATTTTTATCCGTCTGTGTGTAAATTTAAAATTTTCATGTAAATTTGTCCCGCAAATTATAAATTGAAAATATTATGAAAGTTTATGTATTCCCCGGACAGGGCGCCCAATTCGTGGGTATGGGAAAAGAGTTGTATGACACGTTGCCGCAGGCCAAAGCGCTTTTTGAACAGGCGAATGAAATCCTTGGCTTCCGCATTACCGACTTGATGTTTTCGGGTACCGACGCTGACCTTAAACAAACAAAAGTTACACAACCGGCTATTTTCCTGCACTCGGTCATTTTGGCGAAATCGTTGCCGGACTTTAGCCCGGAGATGGTGGCCGGTCACTCGCTTGGCGAATTTTCGGCGTTGGTGTCGGCCGGCGCCATGCGTTTTGAAGACGGGTTGCGGCTGGTGTCGGCGCGTGCGCTGGCCATGCAGAAGGCCTGCGAATACGAGCCGTCCACCATGGCGGCCGTGCTGGGATTAGACGATGCGAAAGTGGAAGAAATATGCGCTTCGGTAGATGGCATAGTTGTCCCCGCCAATTATAACTGTCCCGGTCAGCTGGTGATTTCCGGCGCGGTGAAAGCGGTAGAAGAAGCCTGCGAACGCTTGAAAGCCGCCGGCGCCAAACGTGCGTTGTTGTTGCCTGTGGGCGGTGCGTTTCACTCTCCCCTGATGGAACCGGCGCGTGCGGAACTCGAAACGGCTATTCAGGCCACCGCTGTAAACAGTCCTGTGTGCCCCATTTACCAAAATGTGGACGCTAAACCCTATACCGACCCCACCGCCATCAAGCAAAACCTCATTGCCCAACTCACCGCACCGGTACGCTGGACGCAAACCATACAGCGCATGACGGCCGATGGTGCGGCCACATTCGTAGAATTAGGCCCCGGAAACGTGTTGCAGGGCTTAATTAAGAAAATAGCTGCCGGTGTGGTGACAGAAGGGAAGCAAACTATTTCGTAAAGGCGCTGATTTTTTGAAATGATGCGTCAACGCCTTTGAGCAGGTCGTTGAATATGGCGCGGTAATGCGCTTTGGCTTTGCCTTCGGGGTGGTTCACGCGTGCAATTAATGTGTTGCGCAAATCAAGCGTTTCGCTAATAAGCGCCAGCGCTTCCTCCTGTTTCTTGTCGGGATACAGCGCCATGAATGTACAACAGTCTGAAATAACTTCGCTGATCAAATAATCGATGTCTTTTTTAATATTCCGGATACTTGCCATAATATTTTTTATAAAAAGTAATAATTCGACAAATATACGGGAATATTTCGAAATAAATTGTATCTTCGTACTTCAATCTAAAGGTTTTTATTATGATTATTGACTCGTTATTGAGCTTGGAGCGTTATTTTTCCATGCATCCCGGCTTTGAAAAAGCCTACCGTTTCCTGCGCCGTCAGCCGCTTGAACAGCTTATCGAAGGCCGCCATGTCATCGATGGCGACAACGTGTATGCCACCGTGAGCGAAGGCCCGGGCAAGGCGCTTGAAGCGGCGAAGCTGGAAGTACACGATGCGTATATCGACATACAGGTGTTGATTAAGGGTCAGGAAACTATGGGCTGGCGCGACCGCAGGCATTGCAAAATCCTTAATGCCGCTTATGACGAAAAGCTGGATATGGCGCTGTATGACGACGAGCCCGACGTGTTTTTTACGCTGGAACCGGAGCATATTGTTATCTTCTTTCCATACGACGCCCACGCCCCGATGATTGGCGATGGCGTAATCCGTAAAATAATCGTAAAAGTAAAAATATAAAACTTGTCCGCAACCCCTCATCAGCGTTTTAATTCTTATATCGGTTACTTTAAACAGCACTTTGGAGAACGGATACAAAAAGTAACCATCGATGCGGGATTTACTTGCCCCAACCGCGACGGCACAAAGGCGCGGGGAGGCTGTACCTATTGCGACAACAGGGCTTTCAGCCCTTCGTATTGCGACCCGCAAAAAAGCATAACCCTGCAAATTGAAGAAGGCATACGCTTTCATGCGGTGCGTTACCGGCGCGCCCGGCGGTTTCTGGCGTATTTCCAATCGTATTCCAACACCTACGCCTCTTTGGAAAGATTAAAGGAGATTTATGAAGAGGCGTTGCGGCATCCTCAAATCGAAGGAATAGTAGTAGGGACGCGCCCCGATTGCATAGACAATGCGAAACTCGATTATTTTGCAACGCTTTCCAAAAACAGGTTCGTGCAAATTGAATATGGCATAGAATCGTGCTACGACCGCACGTTGGCGCGCATCAACCGCGGGCACACCTTTGCCGACGCCTGTTGGGCGCTGGAGGCCACAGCTGCACGCGGAATACGTACAGGCGGCCATTTCATTTTCGGATTGCCCGGTGAAACGCGGGAAGACATGCTCTCGTCCGCAAAAATTATTTCCGCCCTGCCGCTCACTTCCGTTAAATTTCACCAGTTGCAGATTATTAAGGGAACCGCAATGGCGCGTGAATATGCCGCTCACCCCGAATATTTTGTTGAATTTTCATTGACAGATTACATCGATTTTTTCGTTGATTTTTTAGAGCGCCTGTCGCCCGCCATCCTTATAGAGCGGTTTGTGAATGAAACGCCGCCAAAATTTGTGGATGCCTTGCCGTGGGGCAAATTGCGCAATGTGGAACTCTTGCGTTTGCTCGACCGCCGCCTTGAGGAGCGGAATACCCGGCAAGGAAGGTTGAGCGATTAGCATAATTCACATTCTTTTACTACCTTTGCTCCTTTAAACAATAAAATCATGTCTTTCATGAATGATAGGGTTGCAAAAGAGGGTCTTACTTTCGATGATGTGTTGCTGGTGCCGGCCAAATCGGCGGTGTTGCCCCGCGAGGTGCAGGTGACTACAAAATTTTCACGGAACATCAAAATTTGTGCGCCGCTTGTTTCTGCAGCCATGGATACCGTTACGGAAGCCGGCATGGCCATTGCCATGGCGCGTGAAGGCGGCATGGGCGTGATCCATAAAAATATGGGCATTGAACAGCAGGTAGAGCAGGTGAGGAGAGTAAAACGGGCGGAAAACGGTATGATTTTCGATCCGGTGACCATCCATCGCGAGGGCACAGTGGGCGACGCGCTTCGCTTGATGCATGAAAATAAAATCGGCGGCATCCCGGTGGTGGATGCGGAGCGGCGCTTGACAGGCATTGTCACCAACCGCGATTTGCGCTTTCAGGAAAACCTGTCCACACCGTTGACTATGGTGATGACTTCGGAAAATCTCATCACCGCGCCGCAGGGCACCGATTTACAACAGGCCACGGCCTTATTGAAAAAACACAAAATAGAAAAGTTGCCGGTGGTTGATAACGAAGGCCGGCTGGTGGGTTTGCTTACATTTAAGGACATTACCAAAATCAAAGATAATCCCACGGCCAGCAAGGATACAAAAGGCCGTTTGCGCGTGGCTGCCGGCGTGGGCGTGAATGCCCGCACCATGCCGCAAATCGAAGCGCTGATTAAAGCGGACGTGGACGCCATAGTGATTGATACGGCGCACGGACATTCCTTAGGCGTGGTGAACACCGTGAAAGAAGTTAAAAAGACATATCCGCACATGGAAGTGGTGGTGGGAAATATCGCCACCGGCGAGGCGGCAAAACTGCTTGTAGAAGCGGGCGCCGATGCGGTGAAAGTAGGTATCGGGCCGGGCGCAATTTGCACCACCCGCGTGGTGGCCGGCGTGGGCGTGCCGCAACTTACGGCCATTTATGAGGTGGCAAAGGCCATTAAAGGCTCGGACGTTCCGGTTATTGCCGATGGCGGAATTCGCTATTCGGGCGATGTGGTCAAAGCCATAGCCGCCGGCGCCGATACGGTGATGATAGGGTCGCTGTTCGCCGGCGTGGAGGAATCGCCCGGCGAAACGATTATTTTGAACGGACGGAAATTTAAGTCATACCGCGGCATGGGCTCTCTGGAAGCCATGCAGGAAGGCTCTAAGGACCGGTATTTCCAGGATATGGAAGATGATGTGAAGAAATTAGTGCCGGAAGGTATCGTGGCGCAAGTGCCCTACAAGGGCTCCCTGGCGGAAGTTTTTTATCAGCTCATTGGCGGGTTGCGTGCGGGGATGGGATATTGCGGAGCAAAAGATATTGAGAATTTGAAAAAAGCCTCGTTCATTCGTGTTACGGCTGCCGGTGTAATTGAAAGCCACCCGCATGATGTAACCATTACACGCGAGGCGCCAAACTATAGTCGTTAATGAAAAAAACAAGTCATATTGTCGGTTTGTTGTGTATGATGTCCTGTAGTTTTTTTCCCACGAAACAGCAAGGGACAAAAGACATTGTTGTGGCTGAAATAGATGATAAGAAACTTTTTTTATCGGAAATATCTACCATTTTCCCAACGGGCATCAATAAAAAAGACAGCATTGAACTGTTGAAAAAATACATCAACACATGGGCGCGCCAATATCTAATAGCCGCCAAAGCGGAAATGTATTTGGATAAAGAACAGAAGAACGTAGGCCGTGAATTGGAAGAATATCGTTTGTCACTCTTGTCTTACCGCTATGAAAACCACTATGTGGAGCAGAAAATAGATACGGTCATCAGTCAGGAGGAAATGGAATTATTTTATGAACAACATGCGGAAACTTTTCCGCTTACGGCGCCCTGTGTGCAGGCCACCTACGTAAAAATAAGGAAAGACGCTCCCGGAACGGCAACTATAAGACGCTATGCACGTACGGCGAAAGACGAAAACATGAGAAAACTCGATAGTCTGTGTACAAAAATAGAAGCGATGTGTGAATTTTTTAATGACCAATGGGTCGATATGAATTTCCTTGCACAAAAAACAGCATTTACGGCCGAACAATGCAATCAATCTTTAAAAGAAAACGGCTATTTGGAAATGGCGGATGAACAATCTCTCTACCTGTTAAATTTCCGTACCATAAAAAAAGAAGGGGATGTGGCGCCTTTGGCGCATGTCAGAGACGCTGTGGCGAATTTAATCATCGGCAAGAGAAAACGCGACCTGATCAAAAATCTTGAAAATTCCGCATACAACGAAGCATTGGATTATAAACGGCTAAAAATTTACATTGATGAATAGAATGTGCGCTATAAAGAAAAATTTGAGATTATTTTTGTTCACTTTTTGCTTCGGCACCACGCTTTCAGCGCAAAATGGGCTGATTGATAAAGTCGCGGCAGTAGTGGGCGGCGAAATGATTTTGTATTCCGATGTGGAATCGGAAGTGATGATGATGCGTGTGCAAGGCGTGGTGTCTGATAAAAACATCCGTTGTGAAGTGTTTGAAAATATGTTGCTGCAAAAACTGTTGTTAGCTCAGGCGCGTATTGACAGTTTGCAGGCCGACGACGCCACGGTGGAGGAACAGCTGGATCGGCGTCTGCGTGGGATTATGACACAGCTCGGCGGAGAAAAAGCCACGGAAGAATATTTTAAAAAACCGATATTTAAACTGAAACAGGACTGGCAAGAGCCGGTGCGCGAGCAAATACTCACACAACTTATGCAGATGAAGTTGATGAAAGACGCGCCGATATCGCCGGCGGATGTGGAGCGTTTTTACAAGAAGACGCCGAAAGACAGCTTGCCCGTTATTCCCGACCAGTATTTAATCCGGCAAATTGTAATTAACCCGCCGGCCGGAAATGCCAAATTCGAGGTGCGGGAACAGTTGCTGGCCTTGCGTGAGCGAATACTGAACGGTGAAAAGTTCAGTACGCTGGCGGTGCTCTACTCCGAAGACCCTTCGGCGCGGCGCGGCGGGGAATTGGGCTTGATGTCGGCGCAGAACTTCGTGCCTGCCTTCGCCGATGTGGCTTTATCTTTAAAGCCCGGCCAAGTGTCGCAAATTGTGGAAACGGAATACGGATTTCATATTATCCAGTTGATTTCGAAAGAAGGAACCGACATGTTTAATTGCCGGCATATTTTGATGAAACCCAAATATGATTCCGACAAACGTCAGGTGGCTTTTAATACGCTCGACAGCATTGCCGATTTGGTGCGCAAAGACAGCATGACTTTTGCTGTGGCGGCACAACGTTTTTCGCAGGACTTTACCACCAACCTCAATGGCGGCTTGGTGGTGAATGAAAACACACTGAGCCCCTATTTTGAAAAAGACATGTTAAACCCTGCAGATTATAACATGTTGCGCGACATGAAGCCCGACGATATTTCACAGCCTTTTGAAACTGTAGATAAAAAAGGCAACACGCAATATAAAATCATTCAACTGGAGAAACTGATTCCTTCGCATACGGCAAACATCACGGATGATTACACCATAATTCAGGATATAGCCAAGCAAGGGCGGAGAACGGAAGAACTGAATGAGTGGATCAAACAAAAACAAATTTATACGTACATACGCATTGATCCCATGTTCGAGGATTGCACCTTTCAGCGTGAGGGCTGGATAAAATAATGTTTGCAACATGAAAGGGCTTCATTGGCGTTGTTTATTGGCAGGCGTGCTGATTACCGTTATACTTCCGGCACAGAATCCGGGAGAGCGGAAACTTGTAAAAATTTTACATGCCGACAAGGCGAAGAGCCTTCCGTTTAGCGACCGGGCGGGAAACCGTTTAATCGGCCACGTGCAATTGTTACATAACGATGCCGTGATGACGTGCGACAGTATGTATCATTATTCCTCAGAGAACGCGGTAGAGGCGTTCGGACATGTGTATATCGTAAAAAATTCCACCCACCTCTATGGCGACACACTGTACTACGACGGCAATACGAGCCTCGCCCGCGTGCGCGGAAAATTGGTCAGGCTGGAAGACAGTTCGGCGATATTGCGCACGTTCAACTTGGACTATAATACCAAAAACAATATAGGCTATTTCTTCGGCGGCGGCACGCTGGCCGATAAGGAAAATGTGCTGGAGAGTAAAAAAGGATATTATTACTCGGATTTGAAATTGGCGAAATTCCATGGGGAAGTGGAAATGCACAACGACACGTATGACATTCATTCCGACTCTTTACATTATTACACGCAAACGGAAACCGCCGTGTTTTTAAGTTCTACCTCGATATGGCACAAAGATGGCTATCTGTCGTGCAGGCGCGGATGGTACGACCGTCCGAGGGATTATTTCCATTTTGCGCAGGATGCATACGTCTTGTCGGAAAAGCAGGAGATGTGGGCCGACAGTATTTTTTATGAGCGCACCATCGGGAAAAGCGACCTTTACAGAAATATTCAGATGCTCGACACCACGCGGTCGCTGCTCGTCTTCGGCGATGAAGCCCATTTGCTGAACGAGCAGGATGTTACGGTAACACGCAACCCCTCTACGGCGTACTATGAAGAAAAGGAAGATGAAAATCACCAAATAAAACGCGATACCGTGTTTTTGTGCGCCGACACATTGAAATATATTTCGTTGAAAAATCCGGCGTTTTATGGAACCGATACGTCAAAGACCGACACTGTCATCTTACAGCAAACGGATACCACTGCCATGGGTGGGCGCGGCACGCCCCTGCCGCCTACTGCAACTGCCGACAGCCTACTGCCTCCTGCTGACTTAGCGCCGCCGCGTCCCATGCCGTTTACAGGCATCATGGTTCTTGACAGTTTGCAAAGAGACCTCCGCCGTTTGCGTGCGGAAATTCCCCAAAAAACGCCATCGCCGGTGTATTCCGCGATGTTTGCACGTAAGCCTGCCGCGGATACTTCCGACGGGGGAGCGCCGCCGCCGGTGATTGACTCCGTGTTGCAATATTTTTATGCCTACCGCGCCGTAAAAATATATCGTAACGATGGCCAAGCCGTATGTGACTCCATGGTCTTTTTTGTGAACGACACCTTAACGGAAATGTTTTACAATCCGGTGTTGTGGAACACAAACCACCAAATATCGGCCGACAAGATGCGGTTCATCTCAAAAGACAGCGTCTTGTATCGCGGTGAATTTTTGGGTAGCGCCCTTATGATTTCGGAAGAAGATACCGTACATTATAACCAGATAAAAAGCCGCGACATGTATGCGTATTTTAAAGATAATGAAATTTACCTGATGGATGTTATTGCCAACGTACAAACTATTTTCTTTAATGAGGAAGACAGCGTACTGGTGGATATTAATTTTGCGGAAAGCGCCAACATGAAAATATTCATAAAAAACCGGCAGGTAGTACGGGTAAAATATTTAACTGATCTGAAGAATGATTTACACCCGCTTGATGATGTGCCGCGCGAAAAACAACGGCTCAAGGGTTTTGCATGGCATGACGCCCTGCGGCCCAAAACACGTTATGACGTGTGCAACCGGCACATCAGGCCGTCACAACGCGCAGCGGTTTCCACGATAACAAAACCCACATTTCCCATTACCAGGAAAATTGATGCGGTGAAATAAACAAATCTGCCGGCAAGTAAAAGTGCTTTCTTAATTCTCAACTTTTTTTTGCATTTTCCGAAATAATATATACCTTTGCCCCAACCTTGTAGAAGAGATGGAAAATAACATTTCACATATCAGCAGAACGGATAAAGGATCGGGCGATAAGGGCGAATACGCAGGTTCGCCCCTGCTTTCAATTAATCACTACTCATTAATAATTAACCATTATTTTACCCCCCCCCAACTTCCACATATTTAGTTGGTTACATAGATGTTCTCAACCAGGTTGGGAAGGTTTCCGACCATAGCAGAAAGTCTCTCAACCAGGTTGGGAGACTTTCTACACTATGCATAAGCGGAGAACCGACAAACTAAAATAAATGAAATTATGAAAAGGATAAAGAACATTCTAAACATCTTGATTGTGACGATTACGCTGGCGATTGTGGCGGTCACATACAAATCCAAAACCGCTAGGGCGCCTGTTGTCACCGATACGACGGCGCGCACGGAGGCTGTTTCGCAAACGGCGTATGCGGTTACGCCTCCTTACGCGGCCAGTCCGCAGACCTGGACGTTCGGCAACCAAGTGTGGAGCGACGCTATTCATATCCCCGAATGTAATAAATCGAGTTTTACGAACAGCGACATTTCTCTGCAATGCTGCTGCAAATTTTCAGACGCCATACACTACTATTATAATTGGGTTACCGTAAAGAAAAGTGCGACGCAACTGTGCCCCTATCCCTGGCGGATACCGACGAAACAGGATTTCGACATGCTGGTGCACGCAACCACCGGCAAGGCGCTGGCGGACGCCTGGGGCTACGGCGGCAACGTGAATTTCGGCATAGTTGTCCAGGGGGACACGTACGGCCAGTACTGGTCGTCCACAAAATCCGATACCGGCAGTTATGATGTTGACGCATACTTGCTGTCCTACCATGCCGGCGATGTGTACACTGTCGCCGATTTCAAGTGCATCGGGCGCCAGGTGCGATGCGTGCGGCAGTGAATAATGGTGAGTCAGGTTCCGGTGGCGGCGGGGAGGCGCAGTTATTAAGGATTCTTGCCCCGTTGTCGTTCACGCTGATGTGGAGGTGCAGGGTGTCGGCGGGAAGTAGCGGGGCAATGAGTTCAGGCCACTCCACCAGACAGGCGTGCCCGCTGAAAAAATATTCTTCATAGCCAAGATCGAAGGCTTCTTCAGGTTTGTTGATGCGGTAAAAATCGAAATGATATACCGGATCGCCGTTGGGCTTGCGGTATTCATTTACCAATGCAAAGGTGGGACTGTTTACTATGCCGGTGACGCCCATGGCGTCGCATATTGCTTTAATCAGTGTGGTTTTCCCGGCGCCCATGGCGCCATAAAAAGCAATCACTTTGTGCTGCTCCAATAGCGGCAATAGCTGTTGCGCCGCTTGCGGAAGTGCGGTGAGCGTATCAATAGTTAGCGGGAATATCGTTTGCATATTCGGTGTTGAAGAACTCCAGATAATCTATTACCTGCCCGGTTTTAGCCAGTAACTCGAGGTTGTCGGGCGTGATGAGCAGCCGGCGGAAAGTTGCGGGCTCGAAGAGCGTTAATACTTTTTCATCGGCCAGCTTCCGGGCATATTCTGCCGCCTCCTGCCGGTTGTGGAACGATTTTACAAGCACAATGGCATAACCTTTTGGAAGATCGCGGATAGATGCTTCATAATTTTGGTCGAGGAATTGTTCCGCATTGTATGACTCCAAGGCAAACAGCAAATCGTTGCCCGGTTTCTTTTCAAACAGTATGGCGAAATAATGTTCGCCCTCATGGTTCGTCGTGTAATTGGTTTTTGTTACTACACTGCTGTCGGCGGCAGTTTGCACGGACGGTATGGTTTGTGTTGTAGTGTCGGTAGTGGTAGAGATAGTGGGCGCTGTGTATTGCAAGGCTTTTTCATCTAACGAAGCCAGAAGCGAAGTGGCCGTTTTTGCTTCTTCCGAATTGGGATATTGTTTAACCAAATCGACTAACGCTTGTTTGTATGCGCCTGCGTTTCCTGTCTGTGCAGTGGCAAAAGCATACAACAAAGCAATCTCCGGCTGGATAAGATTTTGCGGATACTGTTCATTGATTTGCATGGCCGCCTGCGCAGCTGCCGCATAGCGGCCTTCCTGATATTTGTTGAATGCCTCTTCATACATCCTTTCAATATTGTCGTGGATGGCCTGTTGTTCCTCAAGATAATGAGGGTTGATAATCATTTGCGTCAACGGCTCTTTCGGATATCCGGCCACCAGCAACTGTTTATAATATTCGCTTTGTGTTTGATTACCCGCGTCCATATATAATTTGTACAAATGGTAATAAACAGTAGCCGTAAACTCATGTTCCGGAAAGCGGCTGTTTAGCGACTCGAACGTTTCGATGGCCAGTTGTTTTTCATCTACATCGTTCATGTATGCTTCGCCCAGTCCGAACAGCGCGGGACGTATCTTTTCGTTTGAAGCCTGTATGGCTTCCGGCGTTAACGGCAGATCTTTGATATAATATTCGCGCGATTTGTTTGATACTTCCTGCTCTTTGTCTGCTCCCGGTTCGTTTTCTTCTTCGTCCATAGCAACGAGCGATATCTCACTGCGGTCTTTGCGCCGCCAGTTATCTTCAAGCCGGCGTTTGCCCCATCGCGCGTTAAATGCCGCCAATCCCGAATTGATGGAATTGGTATTGTAGAAGTACCATTTTCCGCTTTTGACATTTGATGCGGTGTTGGAATACCTCGCCATCTCTTGCTGGTTGATGAAAAATTGTTGCTGCTGCTGTAGTTCGGCGGCCTTGCGTTCTTCTTCTATAATTTTCTCGATGGCTTCGGTGATTAATTTTTCCCGCTCGGCTACCGGGAGCTTGGCTATGTGCTGCAAGCTGTCTTCACGGTGTACGGTTTTCCAGTGCTTCGCCAATTGTTCCAGCGACAAGGCTTTTTCGTTGATTTCATTATAGCGCGAAAAAGTAGAGCCTAACGCTTCTGCCGATAAAGCCAGATGGTCGTAAGCGTAAGCATATTGTTTATGCTTGTAATAGTAATTGCCCAAAGCCTCGTGGGCATACCCTTTTTGACGCATATTGCTTGATTCCGCCTGTATGGATTTTTGCAGATATGCAATGGCTGTTGAATCATTGCCCATGCCTTGTTCTACTTGTGCCAGGGCGAAATAGATACGGTCAACGAAATCCTGATTTTTTTCATCTTCCAACAGGCGAAGCAACATTTTCCGCATGTCGTGTTTTGCATTGGGATTGTAGATGCCGGCCAGCAATAGCCGTGCCGAGAACACTTGCTCATAATCATTACTCGATTTAATGATTTTTTCCAAATGCTGGATAGCGCGAGCAGGTTCGCCCAGTTGCCGGTAGAGGTTTGTTAAGATAAAATGATACCGTATTTTATTTGCTTTTCGTCTTTCCTCTTTCAATGCTTTAGTCAATGCTTCGGTTGCGCTTTGGAAGTCTCGCTGCTTGATGTGGTAGTTGGCGTAAGCGGCGTAGAACAGCGCCCTTTCCCGTCGCCGGAGTTTACCCGCTTTGCGTACTTCTTCGAGCAGGGCAGGCGCACGGTCTAATTCGTTGGTGTTGGTGAGCGCCACGGCCAGCCACATTTTCGCCTCATTCACCGCCGATTCTTTGGGATATTCCAGCAATAAATAATCAAGAATGATAATGGCTATGTCATAATTTTGCAGGTATAAGCTGGCTTTTGCACTCAATAAATAAGCATCGTCAACTACGGCGTTATACTCGCGTTTGTTGTAAAACTCGCGATCTTTCTGTGTCATGCCGCCTTTCTTCTTCTTCGGCTTTGCCGTGATGGAATGTTTTACCACCAACTTATTGCTCTTTTCAATAACACGCTCCATCTCGCCTGTTACCTGTCCGGGGATACCTTCATCGGCAAATAAAAATACCGGCAGCAATTCGCTGTAGTCGGCCACCTGATGCCCTTCGGCCTTTTTCATGCCTTGCTTGAAACTTTCGGCGCCATTGAATTTCACATTAAATTCGGAGTTTACATTATGATAGGCGCGACTTGCCCACGTGTTCTTTTTTGTAGAGCAGGATACGAGCAAGGATAATGCTGCAAGAATAAAAATCCAACGGTTTACACTCATAATTTCCCACAAATATACGAAAAATAGTGATTAGTGGTTAACGGTTAGTGATTAGTGGTTAATTTTAAATTTTTTAAATTCTGAAATCTTTAAATAAAAAAACCGCCCGCGAAAGCGGGCGGTAAAAATAAATTTGGGGCTCCCCAAAGTCAGTTTGGGACTCCCCAAAATTAAATGCGTTACCCCTATCCCGCCCAGCCTTCCCGGTCTAAGTTCCGGTAGCCGATGGCTTCCGACACGTGGTCGGGCCTGATGTGCGCCTCATGCCCCAAATCGGCGATGGTGCGCGCCACCTTCAATATCCGGTCGTAAGCGCGCGCCGAGAGCCCTACCTGATCCACAGCGGTTTTTAGCAACGCCGTGCAATCGTCGTCCAATTTACAATATTTCTTCAACAGGCGTGGAGGCATCATGGCGTTACAATGTATGTGCGGCTCAAATTTGAAGCGCTGTTCCTGTATTTTCCGCGTGGCTATGACACGCTCACGAATGGTAGCGCTGCTTTCAGACAGTTTTATTTCCGACAGTTGTGCAAAGGGCACCGGCACCACCTCGATATGAATATCAATGCGGTCGAGCAGTGGCCCGGAGATTTTACTCAAGTATTTTTGCACTACTCCCGAAGCGCACAAACAGGGCTTTTCAGGATGGTTGTAGTTGCCGCAGGGGCAAGGGTTCATGGAAGCCACCAGCATGAAGTTGGCAGGATACTCAATCGAATATCGTGCGCGTGACACGGTGATGGAACGGTCTTCCAACGGTTGCCGCATCACTTCGAGCACCGTGCGCTGAAATTCCGGCAGCTCGTCGAGAAACAGCACGCCGTTGTGCGCCAGCGATATTTCGCCCGGTTGCGGGTTGCTGCCTCCGCCCACTAACCCAACGTTCGAGATGGTGTGGTGCGGTGCACGAAACGGACGCTTGGCCACCAGTCCTGTATTTTTGTCAATCTTTCCTGCCACCGAATGAATTTTCGTGGTTTCCAATGCCTCTTGCAGGCTCAGCGGAGGAATGATGGACGGCAGTCGCTTTGCCAGCATGGTTTTACCTGAGCCCGGCGGCCCTATCATGATAATATTGTGTCCGCCCGCGGCGGCTATTTCCATGGCGCGCTTCACGTTGTCCTGTCCTTTTACATCGGAAAAGTCCACATCAAAAGCGGTGGACAATTGTTGAAAATCTTCGTGAATGTTTACTTTCAACGGTTGCAGTTCACTTTCTCCATTAAAGAAATCGATGACTTCGCGCAAGGTTTCCACTCCGTAAACATGTAGCGCTTCCACGATGCCTGCTTCGCGGGCGTTCTCTTTCGGGAGAATAAATCCCTTGAATTTTTCGCGCTGTGCCTGCAATGCAATGGGCAGCGCGCCGGTGATAGGCCGTAGGTGTCCGTCGAGCGACAGTTCGCCCATAATCACAAAATCGGACAGTTTCTCCCCGTTCATTTGTTCCGAAGCGGCTAGCAGTCCCAGCGCCAGCGGCAAATCGTAGGCCGATCCTTCCTTGCGGATGTCGGCCGGCGCCATATTGATGACCACTTTGCGTCCCGGCATGCGGAAGCCGATGGTTTGCAGTGCGGTGTTGATGCGTTGCTGACTTTCTTTCACGGCGCTGTCGGGCAACCCCACCATGCAGAACCCGAAGCCCGGCGAGGCGTCCACCTCAATGGTAATGGTCGTGGCGTTGACGCCGTAACAGGCGCTGCCGAATGTTTTTATTAGCATAGACGTTAGATAATAGATGTTGGACAAATAGACATTAGACAAATAGACATTAGACGACAAGCAACAAAGCAACCGGAACTGTG
>JAIRMK010000073.1 GCA_031258755.1 Prevotellaceae bacterium | reverse complement strand
TCTTTTGCACTGGAAAACCGGATGGCCAAAAATCCTGAAACGGTAAATGCTTTCCTGAAAAAACTGTGGGAGCCCACCCAAAAAGTGGTAGCCAGGGAATTGGCCGAACTGCAAAAAATAGCCAAAGCATCGGGACAAAAGGAACCGGTGGAAGCATGGGACTGGTGGTATTACACCGAAAAATTACGGAAAGAGAAATTTGACCTTGACGAGGAACAAATCCGCCCTTACTTCAAACTTGAAAATGTGCGTGATGGCGCGTTCATGGTGGCCAATAAACTTTACGGCATCACCTTTGAAGAAGTAAATCTTCCGAAATTCAATCCCGAAGCCACCGCTTATTTGGTGAAAGACGCCGACGGCAGTGAACTCGGCATTTATTACACCGACTATTTCCCGCGTGCCAGTAAGCGTGCCGGCGCATGGATGAACAACATTCGTGAACAGTACGCCGGCGTGCGCCCCGTGATTGTGAATGTTTGTAATTTCACCAAACCCACAGCCGACGCGCCCTCGCTGCTGACTATCGACGAAGTGGAAACCCTGTTCCATGAGCTGGGGCATGCCATTCACGGCCTGCTGTCGCAATGCAAATACCAGTCTGTTTCGGGCACCAACGTGCTCCGCGATTTTGTGGAGTTGCCTTCGCAAATCAACGAAAACTGGGCGATGCACCCCGACGTGTTGAAACTTTATGCCAGGCATTACGCCACCGGCGAAGTCATCCCCGATGCGCTGATTGACAAAATACAAAAGTCGAAAAAATTCAATCAGGGATTTACCACGTGTGAATTTTTGGCGGCTGCCATTCTCGACATGGACTGGTACACCCTGCAAACCGCCGAGCTGCAGGATGTGGAAAAATTTGAAAAGGCGGCTATGGATAAGATAAACTTGACGTACGCCATCATTCCCCGCTACCGCAGCACGTATTTTACACACGTTTTCGGCGGCGGTTATGCAGCGGGTTATTATAGCTACATTTGGGCTGAAGTGCTCGACGCCGACGCTTTCCATGCGTTTCTCGAAACCGGCGACGTGTTTGACCAAAAAACAGCGCAGGCTTTCCGGAAAAATATATTGGAAAAGGGTGGCAGCGAAGACCCGATGACGCTTTACCGTGCATTCCGCGGCAAAGACCCCGACGGCGATGCGCTCCTGATAAACCGCGGGCTGAAGTAAGTTAATAATGCTTGGCTCCGAAATCGCTTTTACATCCGCTCGTAGAGGCGGCGCAGTTTGGCGGCGGTCATAACGTCGCGCCAGTTTTTGCCCAGCGCGTTTTCCCACAGCGGCGCCATGCCCAGCGATACGTTAATCATGGTGTTAAACTGCTCGTCGGTGCAGTGGGCGCAGATGTTCCTGGGTAAGTCGATGTTCCACTTGTGCACCATGTCGTGGAATTTTTCCACGCCGGCCGGGTAATATTCTTCCAGATAATTAAACACGATGGAATTTCCCACGCCATGGTGCGTGCCCAGCACAAAAGCCAATCCGTAGCTCACCGCATGCGCCACGCCCACCTGCGAATAGGCAATGCTCATTCCGCCGTGCCACGACGCCATCATCAGGGCTTCGTCACTTTCGTCGTCCCACGCGCTCTTGTGGAGAAAAACCTGCTCGCACATTTCTTGCGACTTCTCGCCATAGCTCTTGCTGAAAGCGTTCAGGTAGGTCCCATTCAGCGATTCTACACAGTGGATATAACAATCCATGCCGGTGAAGAAGCGCTGGTTTTTCGGTGCGTTTTTGGTCAGCGAGGGGTCGAGCACCACTTGGTCGAATGTGGTGTAGTCGGAGTTCAGGCCGAGTTTTTTCTCCGGGCCGGTCAATACCGCCGTGCGCGACACCTCTGCGCCCGTGCCGCTCAACGTGGGAATACCCACCCGGTACACGCCGGGCGCTTTGAGCAAGTCCCAACCCTGATACTGCACGGATGAGCCTTCATTCGTCATCATCAGTCCTACGGCTTTCGCCAAATCCATGATGCTGCCTCCGCCAATGCCAATGACGCCGGAAACCGTGCCGAATTCGGCCTTTAACGCATCACGCAGCCGGTCCACCTGTTTCGTTTTGGGTTCGTCGGTGGTGTTTATAAAGATGATTTTGTCTTTTTGTTGCAGCGGAATACGCCGCAGGAGCGTTTCCTGTTGCGCGAACACGTCGTCTACAAAAAAGATAAACGGCGCATCGCCCTTGCGTTTCGGCGCAATAATTTCACTCACGTCATCGAACGAACCGCGTCCGTAGATTACGCGCGGCACCATTGGGAAATTTCTAAATTTCATATCAAATATTTTTTTATGCTATAATAATTTTTCGGCATTGAGCAGGTCTTCCGGTGTATCAATTTCAACGCCCATATAGTCGGTAACCACCATTTTTATTTTCTTTCCATGTTCGAGGTAGCGTAAGCATTCAATCTTTTCGATGCTTTCGAGCGGACTTGCCGGCGTTTTGGAAAAGTCGAGCAGCGCCTGTTTGCGGAAAGCGTATATCCCGATGTGTTCGTAGTAGGTGGGATGCAAGTTCGTGTCCCGGTGGTAGGGGAGGGGCGACCGCGAAAACATCAGCGCGAAGTTGTTCAAGTCTACCGCTACTTTCACATAATTCGGGTCTGCGATTTGTTCTTTGTGGTGCATCACTTGCATCAGCGAAGCCAGGTCAATTTGGCCGGCGTCCGCTTCGTTAAAGACGGCCAGCAGTTTTTCCAGCGGCTCGCGTTTGGTGAACGGCTCATCACCCTGCACATTTACGATGAGGTCGGCGTCGAAATGTTCGGCGGCTTCGGCAATACGGTCGCTTCCCGTTTCGTGCGCTTTCCGGCTCATAATGGCTTTTCCGCCGTGGGCAGTTATTTCGTTGTAAATTTCCTCGCTGTCGGTTACTACGGCCGTTTCATCAAACAAGCCGGTGTGGCGCACCGCCTCATAAGTTCGCCGGATTACAGGTATGCCTTTCAGCAGCGCCAGCATTTTCCCGGGGAAACGGCTTGCTCCGTAGCGGGCAGGAATGAGTGCTATTATTTTCATGTCGTATTTTTAAAGTGATGACTTCACGGCTTCCGTTATCTTACCGGCTCGCCGGCGCACCTCGTCGTCGCTCCATCCCATTTTTATGGCGATGGAAATGGCGCGTGATATGTGCGCGTCCGAAGCGGAAAAGTCCGCTTTTGAATAGTCGGGCAGAAGGTCGAGCATGGCCTTGTATAAGGGGTGCATGAAGTTCCGCGTTTTCAGTTGGTCCCACTTGCGGATGTAGTGCCAGTTGTTGTCGTACCAGTGAAAAGCGCCGTCGATGCTTGCCGCTTTCAGCGCCTTGATGGCGTTGCGCGCACTTTCTTCGGAGGGCATGAAGAACGTGAGGAACGTAGCGCTGTCGCCTTCGGGGTCGGGTAAACGGCGGAAGGTTACTTGCGACACGGTGCTGAGCGCGTCTTTCAGCACTTTTTTATGTTGACGGTGAATGTCCACAAACCGGTCGAGTTTGACGATTTGCCCGCAACCCACTGCTGCGTGGAGTTCCGAGATGCGGAAGTTATATCCGGGCGACAAATGACCTTCGGCGCCGCGGTCGTCGTTGGTGTGGTCGTGACCGTGGTCGTGGTACTGGTCAGCGCGTTCGTAGAGGTCTTTGCTGTTCGTGACTACCGCGCCGCCTTCGCCGCAGGTTACAATTTTGTTGAAGTCGAACGAGTAACATCCCACGTCGCCGATGCTGCCCAGCATTCTGCCTTTGAACGAGGCGCCGAAAGCCTGACAGGCGTCTTCCAGCAGGAAGAGGTTATGCGTCCGGCATATCTCGCGCAGTTCGTCGATTTGCGCCATGGCGCCGCACATGTGCACCGGCATCACCACTTTGGTGCGCGGTGTGACGGCCTTCCGCACCGCTTGCGGGTCGAGGCAAAGCGTGTCGTCAATGTCAACCATTACGGGAATGGCGCCTGTGGTCATGATGGACTCGAAGCTTGCCACGAATGTGAAAGGCGGGAGGATGACCTCATCGCCGGCGCCCACGCCCAGCGCCGCCAGCGCCGTGGTGAGCGCCGCCGTTCCGCTCGACAGCAGCAGGGCATGCTGCGCTCCTGTCTTTTGGCAAATGGCCGCTTCCATTTCCTTCGCTTTCCAGTGTCCGTTCCGCGCGCCGGCAAAACCGTAGCGCATCAGCACGCCGGTGTCCGTTACGTCTTGTAAGTGTTTCCGCTCAATGTGGTCGAATAATTCAAAACCGGGCATAATTATAAAGTTTAAAGTTTCAAAATTAATGGTTAATGATTAATGGTTAGTGATTAGTGGTTAATGATTAGTTTTTCGAGTGTGCAGATAAATTCTTCCGCCGGTTGTATAAGTTTTCTCACATTGTCCTCCTCGATATCTTTCCAATCGCTGTAATCACTTGTTTGTCGAAGTTCGAAGAGGTTTGCATAAAACTTCCCTAACTCTTTACTGATAATGTTTTTTGAAATAAAATGCATCCCGAGCAAATTTATAATGCCGGAATGTGTTTGTGCCGGATGTTCATACTGAATAAGCAGGGCGCTTGCTGCGTAGTAGCAGGCATAGTATAACCGATTGGCTGCCGTATGCCAATAGCTTAATTCTATGGTGCCTTTTGCTTCGCGTAAGGTATCCTTTGCTTTTTGTAGCCGGAGATTTACCACCGCTTTTTTTTCTTCTTCATTCAGTCTCATACTATTTCTATTCCATCATGGGTTACATTCTTATAAAAGAGCGAATGGGTCTGTTTTTCCCATTCCGACAAGGTAAAAACTTTCGCACTGAAATAATAACCGAGTGTCCATCCCAATTCTGCAAAAGGATAGCCGTAATTTCCATAGTCGTTCCATGTACGCGACGATTTGTTTAGTAGTATCAGCAGGTCCCAGTCCGAATCATCCTTTGCATCACCCCGTGCTTGCGAACCGTAAAGGATAAGCCGGTCGTGCGGTAAAACAGCACGTTTCAGTTGTCGGATTTGTTCGATTATTTGTTGGTTCATAACAGGGACGTGTTAAGACATCGCAAATATACACAAAATATTTAATTTTGTATGAACTTTGAATGATTAATGGTCTATTCTTTCTTCCGATATTGTGCCGTCGGATTTTACCAGCAGCTTAACTTCCGTGTCGCGAAATTCCATCTCGATTTTATAAAATACTTCCGTGCCGCGACGGATTTTGTCAATATCCTCAAAATGGTATTTGGGGTATTTTGTTTCGGCGGCGTTTTTCACTATGGCGGGCAGTTCCGAACGGTAGATTTCTTCAACCACCATCAGTAAATTGCCTTTGGCGTCGTAGTAGGCCTCATAATCCCTGAATTTCACATCAAATTCAACTTCATAAATGCTGTCGGCAACTTCCCACTCCGCGTGGTATGCGCCCGGAAAATCCGATTTGAATTTCGCGGTAAGCGTTGCCGGCGGAGCCACATCATGCGCATGGGACATTTTGTACTTTTGAACCATACTTGCAATAGTTTCGTTGGAATACTCCTTTGAAATAGCAGGATTTTCCTGAGCTGTCGCGGTCTGCACAAAGAAAAGGCAGCTCGCCGTTACGCTTAAAAATTTTAATGATTTCATTTTGTCCTCCGGTTTTAAATAATTTATGACACAAAAATAAAAGATGTTTCTGGAAAGATTTGGGAAAAATAAAGTCAGGCCAATTTTATTTCAAAATGGTGCAAGCCGCTTTCAAACCGGTACGAAATGCCGATATTGTATAATTCAATAATGGATTTCACAATAGAAAGTCCCAAACCTGACGATTTTTCGCTTTGATAGCGATTGAATACGTCTTTGATGGCGCTATTTCCGCTGTTGGCTATCGTAATGGCGGCCGGCGTGTAGCGGATGATTATTTTTCCGTTTTGTTCATTATATGCAATGGCGTTTTTCACAAGATTGGCACAAAGGATACAGGCTAAATCTTCGTTCATTTGTATGACTGGTGAAGCGTCGCCTTTTTTTTCTATCGAAATTTGCTTATATGCTGCAAGGTCTTCAAAATCGACGATAACCGAGTCGAGCACGTGCCGTAAATTGACCGTTGTGGCTTCCGCAAATTGTTTGTTTTTTATTTTGGATAGTAACAAAAGATTGCTGTTTAACCGCCTCATCCGGTTCAAAATGTACAGCAGGCCATCAATTTCTTCTGCATATTCCTTGCTGTCCTGATGTTTTTCGAGTAACGCCTCCATTTTGGCAATGACTATTGCGAGCGGGGTTTGCAGCTCATGCGAGGTGTTTTCGATAAATTGTTTTTGTTCGGTAAAAACATGGATATTTTTTTCAAGCAGCTCCTTCACGGATTTATTCAGTTGAACGTACTCCTGAATTTGGGTGGAAGGCAAATCAATCATCCGGCTATCGTCCAGGCGAAATTTCTTCAACCTGTCCAGCAATTGAGAAAACGGCTTATTCGTTCTCGAAATAACGGCTTTACTTACAATAACAACTGTTAAAGCAAGCGCTACCCAAAGCCCCAGTAAAAGGTAAAGCATGTTTTTTATCAAATCGTCGCTTTCGACGGTAGAGGTAAAGCATTGCAACCGGTAGTATTTTCCATCTTGAGCGCAGCGAAAAGCAGTAGTGAGCATACGCACTTCTTCCTTCTCCAATTCGGTGGCGAAATAAACTTTTGTGGTCGCAAAGTTTTCTATAACAGACTCGGCTTCCTCTTGCGTAATTTCTTTGATGATAAGGTTAAGCGGCGCATTATCTTTCAGCGCCGCTACAAATCCGGGTGTGGCATTGGCTTTGGCAATAAATTCCTGTTTGAGATTAGTAAGCCCTTCGTCGTTGCCGTCATGTATTTCTTTCATTTGTAAAAAGAAATATACTGCCGACCAAAACAGCATCACTATTGTAAAAAACAGCGTTATGCGGAGAATTAAAAAATTTACAAGTTTCATGTTGTTACCTTATATCCGATGCCATACACATTTTCAATCGTAATATCCGACTTGGTTTCTTTCAGTTTTTTGCGCAGGTTTTTCACTTGCGAATAAACGAAATCGAAGTTGTCAGCCAGGTTTATATTGTCGCCCCAAACGTGTTCTGCCAAGATTTCTTTGGTGATTAAACGATTTTTGTTGGTTACGAAAAAAGCGAGCATGTCAAATTCTTTCCGGTTTAACTTTAATAATTTGTCTTCAATATGCACTTGGCGCTGTACGAAATCTACGGATGAATTACCTAATGTCAGTATTTGTTTTCCGCCGTGTTGCTTACGCCGCAATACGGCTTTAATTCGAGCGTGGAGCTCCGGCAGGTGGAACGGTTTGGTCAGGTAATCGTCCGCCCCCATATCCAATCCTGATATTTTATCATCGAGCGAGTTCTTAGCAGATATGATAATGATATTGCCTGTTTTGTTTTCTTTCTTCATCGCACGGAGTATTTCCAGCCCACTGCCGCCGGGAAGCGAAATATCCACCAGGATGCAGTCGTAATTATAAATCATCACCTTTTCCATCGCGGAATAATAATCGGTGGCTTTCTCCACCACATATTTCTCCGCCAGCAAAAAGTCTTCGACTGTTTTCAGCAATGCGTATTCATCCTCTATGATTAGAATTTTCATTGTTATGACGGTTTATTTCTGCAAAGGTACGACATTTCAAGAAATTCAGTAAGATAAGTCAAGAAATGTGCCGCTCGATTTTGCTTTTTGGGAAAGCGCTTATGTGATTTTGCGAAAAAAATACTACCTTCGTGGCCAGTAATGCCGTTGGTTTATGATAAAAAATATAGAACAGCTCCTTTTAAAATGGTTAGAAACGCTCGGTTTTGTTTCCGCGCCGGTTTTCCTGTCGCATCTTATTATACTGGTTTGCGTGCTGTCTCTGGCCTATGTGATTTACTATGTCAGCAAACGTATCATGATAGCGCTTGTCAGGAAACTTATTGAGAAAAAAAGGGGGATATGGCGTATCAATTTATTGCGAAAGCATTTTTTTCACAAGCTGGCTTTCATTCCCGCCCTGCTGTTCATCAATCCGTTTATTAAAGCGCTGTTCCTTACGCAGGGGGACACAAGCCATTTTATACTCATTGCGTATAATGTGCTGTCGGTTGTCGTTATAAGCGCTATTCTTATTTCGTTTTTAAGCGCGTTGGAACACAATTACAGGAGCACAAAATATGCCCGCCGCAGTTCTATCAAAGGCATTATACAGGCGCTGCAAACGGTTATTGTGATTATCGCCGTTATTTTTAGCCTCTCACTCATCATAGGCGTGAAGATTAGCGTGCTGCTCACCGCGCTGGGCGCTGCTTCCGCCGTGCTCATGCTGGTCTTTAAAGACCCCATACTCGGTTTGGTGGGCGGCATCCAGCTTTCGATTAATCGCATTGTGCTGCCCGGCGACTGGATTGAAGTGCCCTCCGCCGGCGCCGACGGCACCGTCATCGAAATTTCGCAGATTTCCGTAAAGGTGAAAAACTGGGACAATACGATTGTTACGGTTCCCACTTACGATTTGGTGGCGCGGCCGGTGAAAAACTGGCGCGGCATGTCGGAATCGGGCGTGCGGCGCATCAAGCGCTCCATTTATATCGACATGAACAGTGTGAAATTTTGTGACGATGAAATGCTGGAACGGTTTCGCAAAATTCAATATCTGCCGGACTATATCGACGGAAAGCAGGATGAAATCACAAGAGAGAATGCGGAGAAAAATATCTGCCCGGAGATGGAAATAAACGGCCGGCGGCAAACGAACCTTGGCGTGTTCAGGGCCTACCTGCAACGCTATTTGGAGCACCATCAGCAGCTGGACAACCGGTTTACCCTCATGGCGCGGCAACTCGACCCCACGGCCAACGGCATACCGCTTGAGATATATGTCTTCACGAAAACCACCGAATGGCTGAAATACGAAGCCATCCAGTCGGATATTTTCGACCATATCATCGCCGCCACACCGTATTTCGACCTTCGCATTTTCCAAAATCCTTCGGGATACGACTACAAGGAAACAACCCGCGCACTGACAAAAAGTGTGCAGGAGCTGAAAAATCGTAAGTCGTAAATCAAAAGTCGTCAATCTTTTTGCATTTTCAAAAAACATTCTTACCTTTGCGCCTGAACTTAGTTAAGAACTAAGAACTAAGAACTAAGAACTAAGAACTAAGAACTAAGAACTAAGAACTAAGTGTCCCGTCCTGGCATAGGTTGACACAAAACGGAGGGCAAAAGATGACAAAATGTACACGCAAGAGCTATCGGTATAGTCTTTGCTTTAAGCAGAAAGTAGTAGAAGAGATAAAGCAG
>JAIRMK010000179.1 GCA_031258755.1 Prevotellaceae bacterium | reverse complement strand
GCCATATTCAGCGTGGCCATTTCAAATTTGTCGTAACAGCAATTTTCGAGCATCGTGCAATGCCGGCGGGTCTTTTCGGCTGTGTTCACCAATTGCCAACACTCCTCTACGGTAGTGGCAGCGGGCACTTCTATCGCTACATGTTTGCCGTGTTCCATCGCATACACAGCCATGGGCGTGTGGGTAGGCCAGTCGGTGCAAATATACACAAGGTCTATGTCATCCCGTTCGCAGAGCGCTTTCCAGCCGTCCTGACCCGTGTATTCCGCGGCGTCCGGGCGTCCGGCCGCTGCAATATTTTTACGTACTCGTTCGAGGTTATAAGGCTCGAGGTCGCATATTGCCTTTATTTCCGTGCCTTCAACGGCCATCATGCGGTTTACTGCGCCGGGGCCGCGCATGCCGAGGCCTATGAAGCCTGTTCGCACTACCGGCAAGGGGTCGCACCGGAGTTGCAACACATCGGTTTGTCCGGCCTCGCGGGCAGGTACAGGGGTTGTAAGTAATGATTGTTTGTTGTGACAGGCTATGAGCATCGCACAACAACATACAAGCGTGGTGAATGGAATAAAACGGGTCTTCATTTTAGTCGTTTTTTTTGGGTTAATAAAATAGTTTACAAATGTATGTATTTTTTTTGGATTTGTGTATATAATTACCTGCAAATTATGCGAAAGAGCTGCCCATAATGTCCAAAAGTTCAGCGGTGATGTTTTGTTGCCGCACCTTATTATAGGTAAGGCGCAGTTCGTCCAACAATTCATTCGCATTTTCGCTGGCTAACTGCATGGCGACGGTGCGTGCCGCAAATTCCGAAGTCTGGTGGTCGATAAAGGTGGTATAAAGCATTGCATGGAGCAACAGGGGTAATGATTTTTCTAAAATGACTTGTAAAGACGGTTCTAAAATATAGTTTGGAGATGTGTTATTCGTCGCACTGTTGGCCGGAAAACGATAAGGCAGAAATGTTTTATATTGTATGTTCTGGGCGCCGATACTCTTGAAATGATAAGAAACCAGCTCGATTTTTTTGACTTTTTTGGCGGTGTATAAATCTATGAGCGTTGCCGCCATTTGCGCGATGTCTTCAAAAGAGGGCTTGTTTACCAGGTGGTCGAAATGACAGGCGGGTTCTTTTCCCAATTGAAGTAACGCTTTTCGCACTTTGTTACCTGCAGGAATTAGCATCAACGTTTCATCCGGGTACAATTTTTCGAACGTGTGTAATTCTTTTTCCATTTTCGCATTAAACGATCCGTTCATCCCCGAATTGGAAGAAAGAATGACGATAGCCACCGCCCCCGCATCCCGCGCCTCAGTGAGCGGCGTATGGTATTCGCTGTCGGCGTCAATCATTCCGCCGAGCGAGGCTTGCAGCGCCTGGTGGTAGTATTGCGCATGCTTTAGCGCAATTTGCGCACGGTGCAACTGCGCCGATGCGATCATCTGCCGCGCTTCCGTTATTTTCCTGGTGCTTTGTACCGAAGCAATACGTGTTTTTACCTCTTTTAATGAAGCCATGGTCTTATGCTGTGAATTGTTTTGCTATCGACTTGGCCAAGTCTTTAATATATGTTTCTATTTCGTTGTCGATAATTCCTTTCTCGATCGGAATAATCACCTTTTCTTCATAAACCAGCCGTAGTTCTTTCCGGAATGCTTTTTCAAATTCGTTAATTTTGTCTAACGGAATATCCCTTAACAGGCCATGCGTTCCGCAGTACAGGATGGCGATTTGTTCGCCTGTGGGCAACGGTTGGTATTGCGGTTGCGTAAGCAGTCGCGTGTTCTTCCGCCCTTTGTCGATCACTTGCGCCGTGACGGTGTCCATGTCTCCGCCGAGCTTTGTGAAGGCTTCCAGTTCGCGGTATTGCGCCTGATCTATTTTCAACGTTCCCGCCACTTTTTTCATGGATTTGAGCTGGGCGTTTCCGCCTACCCGCGACACCGAAATGCCAATGTTGATGGCTGGTCGCGACCCCTGGTTAAATAAATCCGTGTCGAGAAATATTTGCCCGTCGGTGATGGAGATAACGTTCGTAGGAATGTAGGCCGACACGTCGCCTGCTTGCGTTTCAATGATGGGCAGTGCGGTGAGCGAGCCGCCGCCGCGCACTTTGCCTTTCAGGCTTTCCGGCAAATCGTTCATCCCGGCTGCAATTTCGTCCTGGCTGATAATTTTCGCGGCGCGTTCCAGCAGGCGGGAATGAAGGTAGAAGATGTCGCCCGGGTAGGCCTCTCTGCCCGAGGGCCGGCGCAGGATTAGCGACACTTCGCGGTAGGCTACGGCTTGTTTCGACAAGTCATCGTATATCACCAATGCATGGCGTCCGGTGTCGCGGAAATATTCGCCGATGGCGGCGCCCACGAACGGTGCGAAATATTGCATGGCCGTGGGGTCGGAGGAGGTGGAGGAAACCACTACCGTGTAATCCATAGCTCCTTTTTCGCGCAGCAAATCCACCAGCGACGCCACGGTAGATGCTTTTTGACCAATGGCCACATAGATGCAATATACAGGATGCCCTTCTTTGAAGTTGTTGCGCTGGTTGATGATGGCGTCGATGGCGATAGATGTCTTACCTGTTTGGCGGTCGCCGATAATCAACTCGCGTTGTCCACGTCCTATCGGGATCATGGCATCTACCGCTTTCAGCCCTGTTTGCAGCGGCTCATTCACCGGTTGCCTGAAGATTACGCCGGGCGCTTTCCGCTCCAGCGGCATTTCGATGCGCTCGCCCAACACGTGCCCAAGCCCGTCGATAGGCTCTCCCAGCGTATTGATGACCCTTCCGATCAATCCTTCGCCCACCATCACAGACGCGATTTTTTGCGTCCGTTTCACCGTATCGCCTTCTTTCACCGTTTCTGTGGAGCCCAGCAATACCGCACCCACATTGTCTTCTTCAAGGTTCATCACAATCGCCCTTGTGCCGTTGTCGAACTCGAGCAGTTCGCTCGCTTCCGCATTCCGGAGGCCGTATATGCGCGCCACGCCATCACTCACTTGAATGACCGTCCCTACTTCTTCCAGCGTCTTCTCCGGATCGGTTTCTTCCAGCAATTTGTAAATGATTTCCGACACTTCGCTGATTTTGATATTTTCTGCCATAGCTCTAATTCATTATGTCCGTTAAATTTTTCTGTATCCGTTGTAGGCTTGCCTGCACGCTGGCGTCTAAGCGGTAGGTGTCCCACCGCAAGGCAAATCCGCCGATGAGCGCGGGGTTCACC
>JAIRMK010000134.1 GCA_031258755.1 Prevotellaceae bacterium | reverse complement strand
TTTGCCTTCGACAAATCAACCGGCAACACGTTCCGGTTATTTTGCAACAGCACGATGCCTTCTTCGGCAATCCGGCGGCCTGCTGCGGCATGTTCCGGCGTGCCGAAAGAGCCGTACGGACGGTTGGGCGACATCGTGGTGCGGAACACCAGCCGGAGGATGCGGCGGACTTTATCGTTCAATATTTCTTCATCGGCCTGGCCGTTTTTCAGTAATTGTAAGTAAGGCCGCGCGAGATAGTATTGATTGTATGCATCGCTTTTGCTCCAATCCATTCCGTTTGTCCACGTGCCGAACTCCATGTCCAGCCCGTTGTCGATGGCTTCTCGCGTGTCGTGTACGCCACCCCAGTCGGACACCGCCACGCCGTCGAAACCCCAGTCGCGTTTCAGGATGTCGTTAAGCAGGTACTGGTTGTGGCAGCAGTGCTGGTTTTTGTATTGGTTGTATGCGCCCATGATTGCCCACGCGCCGCCCTGCTGTATGGCGGCTTTGAAGGCGGGCAGGTAGATTTCATAGAGTGCGCGGTCGCTCACTTGCACGTTGATGTGGCTGCGGTCGATTTCCTGGTTGTTCAACGCGAAATGCTTTACGCAGGCTGCTACGCCGTTTTTCTGCACTTCCTGCACATACGGCACAACCATTGCGGAAGCAAGGAACGGGTCTTCGCCCAAGTATTCAAAATTACGCCCATTGAGCGGCGTGCGGTAGATATTCACGCCGGGACCTAACAGCACGTTTTTATTGCGGTAGCGTGCTTCCTCGCCGATGCTTTTGCCATACAGCGCCGCCATCTCCGGATTCCATGAGGCCGCCAACGATGTGAGTGCGGGAAAGGCGATGCACGAGTCATTCGTCCAGTTTGCGCCGTACCACTCGTCCCACAGCACTTCGGCGCGGATGCCGTGCGGGCCGTCGCTCATCCAGTTTTCGGGGATGCCGAGGCGCGGCACGCCGGGCGAACTGAACTTCGACTGTGCATGCAGCATGGCTACTTTTTCTTCGCGCGTCATGTGTTGCAGCGCGTCTTCCACGCGGTCTTCCAGCGGCGCGGCGGGGTTGAAGTAGGCGGGCGTGCGCATCGTCGGATTGCAGGCAGGGAACAGCAGGCAACAGGCAGTGGCAGTAAGCAGTATTGCCGGCGGCTTCAGCCGGAAGCCGGTTGTTTTGTTTTTCATAATACTTTTGGGTTTATTATTTGAAGTCCCGGAATCCGTGAAAAATCTTTTTCGTTGTTTGTCAAGAGTTAAGAACTAAGAATAAACGACTGCCTACTGCTACTCTGCCCTGACGAGAGGCGCTCGCCCGCCCGAACGAGAGCCTCTCGTCCGCCCAAGCGAGAGGCTCTCGTCTGCCCGAGCGAAAGGCGCTATTTTATGTCGGGGAGCGGATAAACTAATTTCTTGGCATATTCGATAGTGCGGGGTTCTTTCAGCAAAACAACGCCCGATGAAAACTGCGTAACCACCTGCAGCGTGTATTCCCCTTCGGGCGTGCCGGCGGGGACGTGGGCGCGGAGGGTCTTCGGCATGTTCTGCGTTACCTGCAAACGGGTAGCCGTAGCGATGGCGTCGTTTACCAGGAATACGCCCAGGGTTTCGTCGTCTTCGGGGAGGATTTTGATTTTGTTCCCCTCAATGATGAGGTCAAAGCCCGGGGTAAAGGTGCCGATTTTGCCGGAAGCGCTGTCGGTGGCGGTGCGGATGAATGCATGTGCATCGGACATGCCTATTACTTCCACGCCCACGTCTTTCAGGACGTCCCGCAGTTCGGAGCCGGGGGTCATGTCCACCGTTATTTTATGCTCTTCCCGGTTATAGGGCGCATTTTCGCCTGTCCAGCTGCCGCGTACGCGGGGGGTGATGTGCGATACGCCCGTGAGGACACTGTGCCCAAGCCCGATGTGCTGACAAATAATGCGGTCGGCGCGCGTGAGGATGTCCAGTATGGTTTCGTACTTGAATTCCGTGCCTTCCGCTACTATTTCGCGGGCGATGTCTTCGCGCCGTTCGGTATGCCCAATGGTGGATACAATGGCGATATAATCGTCGTCCACGTCTTTGGTTAATAAATTGGGTCGTAATAAGACCTTCCAAAAATCTGTTGCCATATTTTTTATGTTTTAAAGTGAATAAATAGCTGGTTGTTTTTTACAGTATGGTATTCATAACTTACATCCAGCGCATCGAGGCACAGGCTTTGGGCATCAGTGTATATTGAAAGCTCCGGTTGCCTTGCGACACGGTAAACGTTTTTTCTGCATTTGTTTCGTTCAGTACGACCAACGCGTAGCTACCGTCGGCGTTTTCAAAAGCTTCGTAGGTTATGCCGGATTCATTAAGCCCGTCGGATTTAATGCGGGTCGCGCCGGGCTTGACGACTACCGACATGTGCCCGACTTCATAATAGTGACAATTGCGGGTGATAGTGGCATTGTCGTTCGCAAGATCGACGGCGCCGTACATGTTGCTGTCGTTGTTAATTTGGGGACCGCCATTCATGTCCAGCATCAAATTCCACACGATAACCCCTTTGCACCATCTCTTCATCAGTCCGAGGCTTTCTTTGAGACTATTGGTAAAGTTGCTGTTCAGGTTGCGTCCATCGTGCCAATCGCCTATGGATGCTTCGGTAAACAACAGTCCTTTATCGGGGCGTGCATTGTGTATTGTATTCAACTCATCCCAATCACCGCCGTAGTTGTGGTAGGCAGCACCGGTTACATATTGTGCCGCTTCGGCGTCTTCGTATATTTTGAGCGGGTATTGCGCCTGACTGGAGATATCGTCATAGTTGTAATTATGATCGAAAACATATATTTCAGTATTCAGTCCTGCTGCCCGCAGTTGCGGCCCCAATGCTGTTTTAATAAAATCTCGCTGTTCATCACAATACATTTGAAGCGAGGCGGTGTTGCCGCCATTGAGCGGCTCGTTTTGCGGGGTAATGGAATAAATGGGGATACCGTAATCGTCCTGGTATGCTTTTATCCAGTTTACGAAATAGGTAGCGTAATCCGAGTAGTAGCTGCTTTTCAGGTATCCGCCGATCCAGTAATTCCATGCGAGGCTTCCTCCCTTGGTGAGTACTTTCATCCAGCGGGGGCATGTCCATGGCGACCCCATTATTCTGAGGGCGGGATTGTAGGTTAATATCTCCTGAAGCACCGGTATTACATAGTTCCGGTCTTGTTCATGGATCGCGAAGTTGCTTATCGGTGAATTGTCGCAGTGGGTATAGTTGACGAGCGAGAAGTCTGATGCGCCGATGGATATGCGCACATAGCTGAATCCCACGCCATCTTCGGGGTCGAATGTCTCTTTGAGGAATGCAGCGCGATTTTCCGCCGACATTTTTAACAGGTTAACAGCGGTTGCGCCGGTTATTGCCGCGCCGAAACCATCTATTGTCTGGTATCTTTCTGAGGGATTCAGGATAATGCCGCTCGAGGGCATACTACGAAAATTTACGCCTGTTTTCTCAAAGGTTTTCGTGCGCGCCGCGTCGGATAAATAAATGGTTACGTCGTAGCCCGTAGCATCAGGCGGCGTGGTGTTCTCTATCGCGGCTTTTATCACCGGTTCCAACATAATGTATGCTTCACTGTTCAAGTGCACGCCGTCGTTGGCGTTTGCCTGATACTGTGTTTGCAATGCGTTATCTGCATCTTTCAGCAGCGCATGGAAATCCACATAAGTGATATTGTTTTGGCCGGCATACGTTTTTATCATCGTATTCAGTTCCACAATGGTTGCCGGCACGTTTTGAATACCCGGACTCCATGAATAGGACGCAGCGGGTGTTACCGAACAAAAAATAACCCGTATGTTTTTCGCTTTTGCTCTTGATGCCATTATGGCCATGTTGTCGACTATGCCTTTCAGCGTGGGGGCGTAGCCGGTATTTTGGGCCAAGTCGCTTGCTCCGCCCATGATAACCACACAATGCGGGTCTAACTCTATCACGTCCCTGTTAAAACGATCTATTATTTGTTTGGTTACTTCGCCCTCGGCGCCTTTGCAGATATAATCATTGGGGCTCCAGAAGGTCGTACGTTGCGCCCACGATGCGAAGATATCGTCGCCGATAAACACCGCTTTTGCGCCGTTATGGGTGACAGGTCCGGGGGTTGGTTCGTCCGGTAACCGGGTGGATTCCGACCCGTTGCACCCCTCAAGCCAAAGCATGCCTGCCATACAAATGAGGCCTGCTATCAGTAATATCTTTTTCATATTTGTTGTTTTTTAGTGCACATCATTGTGTCGGCTTTAATTTTCTTCCGTAACGACAAGGGTTCCCCGTCGGTTGGACGATTGCATCGTAAACGTAAAGGCATAGGTTTTGCCCGGCGTAAATGTAGCTCCCGCTTTGAGTTGTATATTACAATCCTCGCCTGTCTTAGCTTCAACCCAATCATTGGCGGTGACGGTTATTCGATTCGTTGTGCCAGTGGTAGCGTTAAAGCTGTCGCCCCAGCCGCGTTGAAAGTGAACCCTGAAATTAATAGCGTCTGTATTCATTGTTTCCCCCGATTTGAGGATAATACCTTCCCCTGTTTTGAGGGGCTCCCCTGCTTTGAAGGAAATACGGTATACTCTCGTGCCTGTTTGCGCCAGGCAAAGCGCTTCTTCCGCATACCACTTCGGAAACACGAAAGGCTTGCCTACGCCTGAACCAATCAGCCATAACGCACCGGTTCCGTTGGTTGCCATCGTGGCTAAATTGTTGCCGCTCATTTGCTCTATTTTGAAATATTTTGCCGACAGGTTTGCCGTAACGCGATATTTTGTCGAAGCGGCTTTGAATGTCGGGTAATCCTGGCTCAGGTCAATGAAATCGGGGTCAATCCACCACGTCATCAGTTCGCTCATATCTATGCCCGCTATGTTTAGCATTTCATTTTGTGTGAGGTTCAATTCCACTTTATAGGTGGAAAAACCGGATTGTGTCATTGGTGTACTGTTGATACTTACGCCTATATCAGACGATAATGGGATTTCATTGCCGTTGGCGTCCACGCCGAAGGCATCAAGTACTATGTTTTTCGGTCCGCCCGAAGCGTCGAGGATAAAGCGTATTGTACTCCCTTGCCCCATATACTCCACCGCATTGGGATGTATGTTATCACCGCCGTCTACCTTAATGTAAGGATGGACATAAGCACTTGAGCCTGTATATTTGGCGTAACAATCCTCGGTAAACTCCGGTCTTCTGATGTCGCCATCCCAACTGTCGGGCATGGCCGTGAATTTCAGACCCATATTGGTTCCATCATTGAATAATCGTTCTCCCAGGGTACCTGTAAGCTGGTATCTTCCGTTGCCTATGGGCGCTAAACAAACCGCATTCCACGGGTCCCATCCTACCCGCCCGTCAATATCATTGACATTATTTCTTTTAAGCAGCGGTTTGCAGATACCTTCACCATACACCCAAATCGCGCCCGAGCCGTCTTCTTTCAATGTGGCTTTGTCGTTACCGTCCATAACCCAAGCGTTAAAATATTTATTTGCATAGTCGGCAACAATGCGGTAGCGTCCGGCTATAGGCAGGAACTGCAGGGTGGCGCCGTCGAGTCGCTTGAAGAAATCGGGATTCACCCACCAGTCGGAAGTTTCATCCATGACGCCTATTGTTAATAGTTGGTCTTTTGTCAGGGTTAAATCCACCCGCCATGTGTTGTCGTCTATTTTTTGAAGGGGTATTCCATTGATATTTTTTCCCGTAATAAAGCCGGTGGCCTGTACCAGCGTGGCCGACACTTCGGGCATCAGTTGCACGTCGGCAACCATTTCGGCCGACACTTCTGCCTTTAGTTGCGATTCGGAGCTGGGCTCAATGCCCCAAGATTCCATCAATATATTCAGCTGTCTGTGCGTAAAGGAGATGGTGCGCGTTGTTTGAATCAGTTCGTTCTGTTCGGTGGTGGGGACAAAGGCAATGTCTTCTTTCCCTTCCACGCCCAGGCGGAAATGGTAGATTACCGAATCGCCTCTCGGGGCTGCTTCGCCCCAGCTAAACGTGACGGCTATGTCGTCACCCGTTAGTGCCGCGAGCACGATAGTAGAAGGGTCTGCAGTCAGGCCCATTTGGTCGTCCACCGGCGCCAAGGGGTCTGCAATGTAACTGTTTTCGTAGTTGCAGGCTGCAAGCAGCAGCGCAACTATGGTGAATTGTATAAACTTTTTCATTGTTTTTTTATTTAATGTTATAAAATTCATGTTTCACTTGTAATGCCGGTTTCTAATTCCAATACGGGGTTTGTACCAGATTTTCATTTTTATCCAAGTAATCCTGGTGAATCGGGAACCAATAAAATTGTTTTCTGTACACTCTTGTCAGGTAGGGGACTCTTATATAGAAAGTAGCGGCTTCCGTTCCACTCGCGGCGTTCATTCCGTAGAAGGGGCCGTTGAGCAGTTCTTCGGCTTTTTTCCACCTACGGAGGTCGTCGTAGCGGGTACCTTCGCAGCAGAGTTCCACGTAGCGTTCCGCCCTTATCACGCGGCGCAAGGCATCCTGGTCGGCGTCCACGTGAATATGGTCGGCGTCTTCGGCGCCGGTGGTGTATAGGCGTATGCCTGCACGTTCACGGATTTTATTAAGGTATTCTAATACCACGTCGGGGTCGCGCTCCGGACTTTCGTTCAGGGCTTCGGCATAGTTCAGGTAGGCTTCGCCCAAACGGTAGAGAATATCGGGGCGATAGACAAAGTAATCCTGCTGCCTGTTACTCCGCGGATTTGTTTTCTTGCGCACCAGATAACCGTTTTGCGGGGTATCGTGGCGGCTGTTTGTCGGATTGTCCTTATGTCCGTAGAAAAAATCCATTTTAGAGTTGTTAATGGGATAATAGGCGTCATTATAAAATACCGAAATGTAGAAACGCGGTTCACGGTTGCAGTACATGTCGTAAGTACCCGTTTCGGTGATAATTCCGCCCGGCTTACAGCCGTTCCAGTTAGTGGGGCGCACGTCGTTGCCGGAAGAAAAGCTCGTTTCCGAATAGCCGGACGCGGCATTGATTTGCGGCGAGCCGTCGGCGTTATACCCAAGTATGGGCGGCAATCCGTTTTCCATGAAGAAGGCATCTACTAACCGTTGTGTAACGCCCAACCCGCCATTGCCATCGACGCTGCGCGGCGCGCTGTGTGCTTCATATTCACTGTTGGCTTTCTGTGGGTTGGCAAACAATATTTCAATGTTGCCTTGATTCGCCTCTTTAAGGAACAGGTTTTGGTAGGACATGAAGGGGTCAAGGTCGCCGCTTTCGTTTGTTTCAATGTATAAGCCATGACCGGCGGCGTGGGCGACATCAATCAAATCTTTACAGGCTGTTGCCGCCAGCGTCCACTTTTCGGTGCTTTTTGTGTTGTTGAATATCGGTGTTCCCTCCTTGTTTACATAGCCGTTATAATCGGCGTTGCCGTTGACCAAATCACTGGCGGCAAAGAGCAACATGCGGGCGCGTACCGCCAGACACATGATAGATGTCGCCCTGCCGTATTTGTTGGCGGCATCGTATTTTGGCGGCAGTATTTTTGCGGCCTCGGTCAATTCGTTATCAATCCAGGCAATCACTTCGTCGTAGGGCGCTTGCGTGTACTTCAAATCGTCCAAATTGTAGTTTGTCGGGGTGATGACATAGGGTTGGAAAGGAATAGCACCGTAGGTGTTCACCAACAGGTAATGGTAGTAGGCCACCAAAAAGCGGCATTCGGCTTTCATGAGTTCCACCTCTTGTTCCGTTATACCCTGGTCGGGTATTGCTTTCACATTTTCCATAAATATATATGCGGTGCGAAGTCGTTCCGGTAGTTGATCCCAATAGTCGGCCTTACTTGGTAAGTTGGATATGGGCGACCATTCGCCCACAATGCGGGGGATGAAATCCCAACCGTAAACATACCAAAGGTAGGATGGCGACAATTCATCGCCCAGTACATCCCATCCTGCGCCGTCTTTGAGGTAGTCCCACGTGGGTCGCGGAATCGCTGAATAGATATTCGCCAGCCAGCCTTCCATGCGCATGCGGTCTTCAAAGACCATAGGCAGTATGAGTTCGGTATCCGGTTCTTTGTCTAAGAACTCGGAACAAGCAGGGATAGAGAGTATCCCCATGAAAATGATAATAATGTATTTTATTGATTTCATAGTTCGTTACTTTATTTTATATGGTTTCAAATAACAGGAGATAATTAAAAATTCAAGCGTACACCGAATAGAATCGATCGCATGGCCGGATATAGCAATCCGTCGTTGCTGCCCAACTCGGGATCCCACAGTTTGAACGCCGAGAAATAGAGCAGGTCGTTGCCGCTCGCATAGATGCGAATGCGTTTTCCCGCCATTGGTTTCACCCATTTTGCGGGCAGCGTGTACCCTAATTCAATGGTTTTTAACCGCAGGAAACTCATGTCCTTTTTCCACCAGGTAGAGGAAACCGTATTGTTGGAGTTGGTGGCATACGACAAGCGAGGCCAGAACACGTCCTGCGAGGGATTTTCTTCCGTCCAAGCATCGGTATAGTTGCTATATACGTTACCCGACACGCCTCCTCCGCTACCGGGAATAAAAAAGGAGTTTCCCTGTATGATCCGGTAGGCGTCGGCTGTTCCCTGAAAGAAAAAGCCGAAGTCCAGATTTTTCCATTGCATGGTAGCGCCAAACCCATAAACCATTGTGGGATCTACGGTGCCGCCGATAACGCCTTCATCCAGACCATCAATCACGCTATCGTTATTCCTGTCCACATATTTAATGTCGCCCGGACGCACGATGCTGCCTAATTGCTGGTCGGGAATGCCCGAATTGAGGTTACCATACTCATCGAAATCGTCTGCTGTAAATAGCCGTTCGGCAATGTACCCCCTGTGCGTGTTTATGGGGTGTCCTGTGTAGGAGCGGTAGGTACCTATCCGCGATTCCGGCTCGTCACATTCCACAATTTCATTGTTGGCATAGGTAAAAGAGCCTCTGATGTTGATAAAAAAGTCTTTCCCGAACTGTTTGTTGAATACCAGTTGCGCATCCAATCCCTGATTGTCTACGATACCGTAATTAGCCCACGGATTTTCAAGGAATCCCGCCCATTCGGGCACGGTATTCCGCTCTATGAGGATGTTCGTGCGGCGTTCTTTAAACACGTCAATCTGCAAATCCAATGCATTCCACAGCCCGATTTCCAACCCGATATTCGTTTTGGTCACGGTTTCCCATGTCAAATTGGAAACGCCGATTGTTCCTTCGTGCACGCCTTGCCGAAAGTAGTCGCCGGTAAGGCCCCAGTAATATCCGTGGTCGTTGTCCGTGTTGATGGTGGTAATATAACCAAACCGGCGGCCGCCAATGTCCGCATTACCCGCTTGCCCTATAGAAGCGCGGATTTTCAATTTACTAAGCACGTTTTTTATCGGCGACATAAAGGCTTCTTCGGACACAAACCAGCCTACTGCCGCCGAGGGGAAAAAGCCGTAGCGGTGGCCTTTGGCAAAATTTTCCGAGCCGTTATACCCGAAATTCACTTCGGCGATATAGCGGCGGTCGAACGTGTAGGACAGGCGTCCGGCAATCCCTTGATTGCGGAAAGGTTGAATGTCTCCGTCGTCATAACTCCGTTGGTTGTACAGGAGCAGGATGTCCACCTCATGCATGTTGGCAAAAGTGTGGTTGTAGGACAACGATGGTTCAAAATATATTCCGTTGTTGCCATATTCTCCGCTTTTATCGTGTCCGAGGAATTCCGTTCCGTCGTTATTCAGCGGATCGCCGTGTATCAGGTTTCCGTAAAAGTCTCTTCCGGACGAGGGCGCATAGTAGGTAGGCTTTTGTTCCCGCCGTACGGTACTGGAACTCCATGTATCGTAAGAAAACATTATTTTCGCCTTCAATCCGGGCAGTATCATCCGCAGGTTTTGTTCTACGGAGAAAAGGGATTCCAGTTTGCTGCTGACATCTTTCTGGTAACCTGTTTGCGTAACTTCCGCCCATGCATTAGATCCGTTCGGGCGCTTCGGTACAGTTCCGTCCGAATACATCGTGGGGAATACGAAAGGCGGATTTTCAAAGGCATGAGCGAACGCATCGGCGGTGCTGGCCGATTGTTTACGGAAATGCTGGAGATAGCCGCCCACATTGAAACGGAACAAGGTGGTGGGTGTAACATTCAAATCCACATTCGCCCGCAGGTTGTAGCGTTGCAGGTTGGTGCCGGTATTGTAGGGGAGGCGTTCGTCGGTGGCCATGATGCCTTCTTCATTGAAATAGGAAGCCACCATGGAGTAGCGCAGCATGGGTGTGCCGCCGGATACCGTCATATTGGCGCGGGTGCTGTAGGCAAAATCCTTGGTGATGGCGTCCAGCCAATTGACATCGGGGTATAAATCCCTGTCGTAGCCGGTTGCCGTGCGGGTAATAGCTTCCTCTCTAAACGGACGCGGGTATGATGCGTCGTCAGCTAACCGGTTCAGGAGACTCATGTAATCTACCGCACCTATAAATTCAGGCAGCTTGGTGGGTGTTTGAACGGATTGCTCCACGTTAAATTCTATCGACGGCGGCGCTACAGATCCTCGTTTGGTGGTAATCAAAATTACGCCGTTAGCGCCGCGCACACCGTACATGGCACTGGAAGAAGCGTCTTTCAAAATAGAGAACGATTCTATTTCCGACACATCGTAATCGTGCAGGTTGCGTTCGATGCCATCTACCAATACCAGCGGAGCGGTAGAACCTGTCCACGTGGACAACCCGCGAATCCAGATGTCAGAATTGTCGAATCCCGGCTCACCGGTCCGCCGTACGGCAATTATGCCCGCCAACTGCCCTGCCAGGTTGTTGCCGATGGATTTGGTGGTACCCACCTGTAACTTTTGGGGCTCAATGATGGTCATAGCGCCTACAATGGATGCCCGTTTTTGTGAGCCGTAGCCGGTGACCACCATCTCGTCAAGCACTTTGGCTTCTTCCGCCAGTGTAATCGTCAGGCGTCCGCCAGCGGCCGAAGCCACGCGTACGTCTTGCGTAACGTATCCGAGGAAGGATACTTGCAGCACGGCATCGCTCGCTACGGTGAGCGAGAAGTTGCCATACGCGTCGGTTACGGTGCTGTTTCGCGTACCTTTTTCTACCACGTTGGCGCCGACAACAATTTCACCGGCGGCGTCAAGTACCGTGCCAGTAACCGCCGTTTGTGCGAAGGAAAGAAGCGGAATAAGAAATAGCCACAAAAGCAATTGTACTTTTTGTTTAAGACATTTCATAATTTAAAAGATTAAGTTAAAAAATTAAAATTGATTAGACGCCCAAATAATGCGCCTTTTTTGCTACAGGAATGTTGTTTATTTGGAAAAAAATCCTATATTCCGCGCGGGATAATAGGATACAAGTCAGTCGGTGAGTGAGTGTATGTGTGTATACTCCCATGCGGGTTTCAGCGGGCGCCGGTTGGTATGGTTGCATGTTGTACTTCATGGTTATGCTATTTGGGTGATATTAAAAAAAGCTCACGAAATGTTGAGGCAAAGTTAAATAAGAAAGCGCAGGATTCTTCTTCCTCAATAAGAAAAAGTAGTTTGTTAAAAACATTAATAGGTTGCCTGTAAGCTGTCTAATGATTTTTAAAGGACAAAAAAAGTAGTAAAAGTGGAAAAAATTAGTGTTATCTTTTTTCCTGAATGGCGCCGATATTCATCACCATTTCGTCAAATTCGTCGCGTGAAACAACTGCATTATTCCGTGCCCTGGTACGATAATTATAAATGGTGCTCAAAGAATACCTTAAAAATCCGGCAATTCTTATGCTATCGGTAATTCCTAACCGGATGAGCGCAAAGATGCGAAGTTCCGTGTTCAACCGTTCGCCCGGCCTCAAGATAATCTTTTCTTCATGAATGAGTAATGAATTAAAATCTTCTACAAACGAGGGGTAGAGATTAAGGAATATCGTATCAAACGTTTCATACAGTTTTTTTCGTTCTTCGTCCACCAGCGTGGTTGATTTCAGCATTTTGAACAGTTCTTCATGTTGATGGTTAGCAGCCCTTTTATACAATGTTTTCCGGTACTCTTCCAATTTGTCAATATATCCGGAACAAATATCGAAGAACTGGGCAATATATTCCTCTTTGATGTGATTGGCCTCCGACAATTGCGCGTTCACTTTTTGTAATTGGCTGTTGATGTGTTTGGTGTTTTTATTCAGTTCGGCTAATTTCAGGTTTGTTTCATAGAGTTCCTTTTTAATTTTGGAGACCTTTCTCATTTGCCGATAGACATAGAAACCCGAAATAATCAGGAAGAACAACAGCACGCTAATCAAAATGAAATAATGTTGTAATTCCTTTTTTTGCTGCATGGTTTTAGTCAGGTAAGCGGTATTGACGATAGCATACAGCGACGCCAATTCAACGATGCGGAAGCGTATTTTCCCGAAATCAATATCGTCCATCGCTGATTTCATATAATTGTAAGCCCTGTCGACCTCGCCCGACTCGTAGTAATTCATGGCAAGGCTTTGCAACGCAGCCTGGTCTTTTGTGGCATTTTGAATATCGGTGATGGCTGCCAGGGCAAAGTATTTTCTTTGTAAGTCGGTTTTTGCCTGTTTGCCATATACCATCCCCAACAGGTAGGAGACCATAGCGTAATCGGGACTGCTTTCCGGCACTTGATTAAAAAGCGCCAGCAGGTACGGTTCTACCGTTTCCGGACTTCCGCTATGAAGCAACTTCACAGCGTTGTGAATTTTGTAGGACCACGAGGTGGTGTCGAGTACAGCCAGCAGGGAATCACGGTAAGCGATGTTCAGTTGCCTGTTAATCGTTTGGTCATTGCTTTGTGCGTAATAGCCATAGAAATCGCTGTATGTTTCGAAATAGAGCGGCAGCAATGCTTGGGGAAGTTTCGTCCGGTTGATGCCGTTTAAAATATTTTTCGACTCCACATATATGCCGGCCGACGAATACAGCAGGGACAAGTGCAGGCTGGACGCTACAATCAGGTCAAGCCTGTTCATGGCCTGCGCTATTTTTATATTTTTCTCCACATAATAAATGGCGCTGTCTATGATATACTTCTTATATTTCTGTCCCAACTTATCATTAAGGTCATATTCCTGTAATGGTTGCAAGGGCGTGATATGTAACAACCGTTTCAGGTCTTCTATTTCGCGCTCCTTTCGCTGTTCATAAAAATGTTTATGGGCTATTTCCCTGTCAAGTTGCAACAGTAGCGTTTCAAACTCCCCTTTTGCAAACAGGAGACTTGCCGGCAGCAGGCATAGAAAAAATAGAGGAATAGCAAGTTTTTTCATAGGATGAAACGATTTTTCATCTTAAATCAATGATACGAAGATAATAATAAAAGTGTTATTTTCAAAAAAAAGAGGCGCATAAATACACCTCAAGGTGGTTTTATTTTTTAAGTATCTGCTTAAAACCAATCGGGTTGCGCGGTTTTTCGTCCAGTTTCTTTTGTGCTGCAAGTTCCGTGAGCGCTTGATATATTTCGCCGAATTGCATATCAGTAGTAAACATAAAGTCTTCTAATTTACGGTTAAGTTCAGCATATCCAAGTGCATATTGTCTTAAAGTGAGAAAAGCCCTCATAATGCCCATATTGATCTGTATGGCTGATTTGGAATTGAGCACACTACTCAGCATGGCTATTCCAAGTTCTGTAAAAGCGTAAGGAGCAGACACTTTTGGCCGTTTGCTCCGTGATGTCATCACAAATTGTGATGACATCGTTTCCCATTCTACTCGTGTCAGTTGAAACATGAAATCGTCGGGGAACCTGTCAATATTCCGTTTCACAGCTTGGTTAAGCGTTCTTGTCTCTACGCCATATAATTCTGCCAAATCACGGTCAAGCATCACTTTGTGTCCGCGAATTTCGTAAATTTTATTCTGAATGACTTGTATTTCCATAAAGAGTGGTTTTAAGTAGTTATCAAAAATCTTCATTCTCGAAAGATTGTGGTGGTGTACTTTCTTTTGTGACCCCGGAGGGATTCAAACCCCCGACCTTCAGAACCGGAATCTGACGTTCTATTCAGCTGAACTACGAGGCCAAAATATTAAATTCAGGGCACAAAGATAATCAAAATTTGGTTATTTTAAAAAATTGTATCTTTCCCCTATAAATTCATTGAAAGAACGTCTACAACCTTGATTGTCGCCTTCGGCATGCGATTTTCCCCTGCGAGCTTGGTTCGATTGTCGAACATTAACTCATGTCTGTGT
>JAIRMK010000059.1 GCA_031258755.1 Prevotellaceae bacterium | reverse complement strand
ATAAATTAAACTTTTGTAAAAAAGAATATTCTAATAATAAACCATTATGATAGATAGTATGAAACGTATCGTGTTTTTTATTTTGTTGGCCATCGTTGTGGGTGGCCTTTCCGGCGGTTGGTGTGCGCGGTATGCCCTGGCGCAGGAGAAGCAAAACATGCCGGAGAGAAAACGTGAATTTCCGATGTCGGGCAACCGGGAGGTGGCCGTCGCCCGGCAGGCGTGGCCCGACTTTACGTATGCCGCCGAACAGTCGGTGGAAGCCGTGGTGCACGTGTCCGTATTCCAACGTAACACTTTCGTTGAGTATTTCTTCGGAGCTCCCATACGGAGATATGAAGGCGTACAGGCGGGCAGCGGTTCCGGCGTAATCCTGACCACCGACGGCTACATTGTGACCAACCATCATGTGATTAAAGATGCCAGTAAAGTGCAGGTAACGCTGTATGACAAGCGCACGTTGCCGGCGCAGCTGGTAGGCGCTGACCCCGCTACCGACGTGGCGGTGTTGAAAGTGGAAGCCGCCGATTTGCCGTTCCTTCCTTTTGGCAATTCCGATTCGTTGCGCTTGGGCGAATGGGTATTGGCCATTGGGAACCCGTATAATTTAAATTCTACGATAACGGCAGGCATTGTGAGCGCCAAAGGCCGTCAGATGATGTCGCCCGACGGCCGCTACAAGATTGAATCGTTTATCCAGACCGATGCGGCGGTAAATCCCGGCAATAGCGGCGGCGCTTTGGTGAACACGCGCGGCGAGCTGGTAGGGATTAACACAGCCATAGCCTCGCCTACAGGCTCGTTCTCGGGCTATTCGTTTGCCGTGCCCACTACCATTGTGCAAAAAGTGGTGGAAGATATTGTGCAGTATGGCGCTGTACAGCGCGCTATGCTGGGTATTGTGATGACCAACGTTACCGACGAGGCGGCTAAGAAATTAAGACTAAATAACCTCGACGGAGCATTGATTGTACAAATCTATGCGGGCACTGTGGCCGAGAAAGCCGGCATGCAACCGGGCGACGTCATTACATCTATCAATAGCGTGGTCGTAAAAAACACTTCGGCCGTGCAGGAGCAAATAGCACGTTACCGTCCGGGTGACCAAATCGAAATAGTGGTAATAAGGGATGGCCGGGAACGCTATTTTAATGTGGTGATGGAGAAAATAACATCTCGCAACCTATAAAAGGTTGTAACACGGCGGGGATGCGAATACCTTCGGGCGTTTGGTTGTTCTCGACCAGGGCGGCCACAATACGCGGCAAAGCCAGCGCACTGCCGTTGAGCGTATGCACCAACTGCGTTTTCTTTTGGTCGTCGCGGTAGCGCGCTTTCAGGCGGTTGGCCTGAAACGACTCGAAATTGGATACCGAACTCACTTCGAGCCATCGCTCCTGTGCCGCCGAGTACACTTCAAAGTCGTAGGTGAGCGCGGAGTGAAAGCTCATGTCGCCGCCGCAAAGCCGCAGAATGCGGTAGGGGAGTTCCAGCGCTTTAATGATACCCTCCACGTGTGCCACCATCTCATCGAGCGCCCGGTAAGAGTTTTCGGGCAACTGGAATTGTACAATCTCCACCTTGTCGAACTGGTGCAGGCGGTTAAGGCCGCGCACGTCCTTGCCGTAAGAGCCGGCCTCGCGCCGGAAACAAGGCGTGTAGGCCGTCAGTTTTATCGGCAATTCCAGCGCATTAAAAATCACATCGCGGTAAATATTCGTTACCGGCACCTCGGCCGTAGGAATTAAATAAAAATTATCGACGGCGACATGGTACATCTGGCCTTCCTTGTCGGGCAGTTGCCCGGTGCCGAAAGCCGACGCTTCATTCACCATCAGCGGCGGTTGTACTTCGAGGTAACCCGCAGCGGTATTGGCGTTCAAGAAAAACGAAACCAGTGCACGCTGTAACTTTGCACCCTGTCCTTTATATACCGGAAACCCGGCGCCGGTGAGCTTTACGCCCATGTCGAAATCAATAAGGTCGTATTTTGCGGCCAGCTCCCAGTGCGGCAAGGTTTGTGGCAGCGCAGGTTTTACACCACCTTCGCGCACCACTACATTGTCTTCCGGCGTGTGTCCCGGAGGCACCGTGGCATGTGGCAAATTCGGCAATAACACAATAATTTCGTCAAGTTTTTTTTCTGTAGCAGCGAGTTGTTGTTCCCAAATTTTCGATTGTTCCTTCAGCGCCGACGTCTGTTGTTTTGCGGCCTCCGCTTCGTTTTTCTTCCCTTCGCGCATCAACATTCCGATTTGTTTGGCTATCGTATTTTGTTCGGCAAGATTCTTGTCGAGTTGTGTTTGCAATGCTTTTCGTTCGTCGTCGGTGTTAATGATTTCGCCGATGAGGGCTGTGGCATCGAAGTGTTTGACAGCCAATCTTTCAATAACGAGAGCCGTGTGCTCGCGAAGGAGTTTAAGCGTTAACATATTGCTTTTTTAATTTAATGCAAAAGTAGTAATTTTTTCGGCATTGGCATGAAATTTGTGAATGTATAAGAAAACTTTGTGAACATGAGGCATGAATTACCAACACTGGAATATGCGTTAGATGCTTTTTCTCCCGTGATTAGTAAGCAGACCATGGAGTTGCATTGGGAGAAGCATGTTCAAGCATATATCAACAATTTGAACAACCTTATAGCCGGCACGAAATTTGAAAATGCGTCACTCGACCGGATTATAAAAGAATCGGAAGGCGCCTTGTATAATAATGCCGGGCAAGTATGGAACCACATGTTTTATTTCGAAGCCCTTTCTCCACAGCCCCGGAAGATACCGGAAGGCAGATTGTCCGACGCCATCAATAAACAATTTGGATCGCTGGAAACATTTAAAGAGTACTTCAACAAATCGGCCATCGGCCTCTTTGGCTCGGGCTGGACTTGGTTGGTGCGACAAGAAAATGGGGCGTTGCTGATTACTCAGGAACAAAATGCCGGAAACCCCTTGCACAGCAAGACAGGCACGCCGCTGCTTTGTGCCGACATGTGGGAGCATGCTTACTACATGGATTACCAAAACCGTCGCGCCGATTACCTCAACGCTTTTTGGGAAGTGCTTGACTGGAGCGTAGTGGAAAAATGGTTTTGAATGCGGTACTATATGCGTTCGCTTACGACGCTACAGCCGGTAATATCGAAACATAAGAGCGGTTGCGGGCTTTTTTGCGAAACGCCACCACCCCATCGATTAAGGCAAATAACGTATGGTCTTTTCCTATACCTACATTATGTCCCGGATAATGCACCGTGCCGCGCTGGCGTACGATAATGTTTCCGGCTTTTGCCGTTTGTCCGCCGAATAATTTAACGCCAAGTCGTTTGCTATGTGATTCGCGTCCGTTTTTGGAACTGCCGACGCCTTTTTTATGTGCCATATCTTTTTATTTACTGATAAAACTTTACGAAATAGCTTCAATTTTAATTTGTGTCAAGGGTTGACGGTGGCCGTTTTTCTTTTTATACCCTTTACGGCGTTTTTTCTTGAATACAATCACCTTGTCGGCTTTTACATGTCTCAGGATGGTTGCGCTTACCGAAACCCCTTCAAGGGTAGGGTTGCCTATGGCCACGTTGCCTTCGGTGTCGGTGAGGAACACCTTGTCGAAATTGACGGTTGCCCCTTCTTCTCCTTCCAGTCGATGAACAAATAATGTTTTTCCGGCTTCTACTTTGAATTGCTGCCCTGCAATGTCCACAATAGCGTACATATCTATTTGGTTTTTTTAAGTTTCAACAGTAAGCGGACAAACTTAATCGCCTCTTTTTCCTTGGCTTAACTGTCATAATTATTTGCTTCCCCGTAAAAAACGGGCTACAAAGGTATAAAAATTTATTTATTCTGCAAATTTTTTTGGCGTTTTTAGTATCTTTGCAGCATATAACTTAAAAAAACATTCTGATGATAAAGAACAGATTGGTTTTATTCCTTGCGGCGGGTATTGTCTTAAGTTCGTCGTGTGTATCCACACAAAAATATGAATCGTTGGAGGTCGATTACTTAAGCGTGTCGCGCGACCGTGATATTTTAAATGCCCGGCTGAATGAATTAAACACGGAACGGGCGAAGCTGGCTGCACGCACCCGCAGTTTGGAAATGAATATGCAGGATGTGCAGTCTTTAAAAGATGAAAATGAAAACCTGCAAAAACAACTGAGTGAGTTACGCGATATGTTTAACCGTACCAGCGCCGCCCGTGTTTCCGAAAGTTCGGGCATGACGCGGCAGATCCAACGCGATCAGGAAGAATTGCAGCGGCGCGAAGACGAGCTTAAAAACCGTAAAGCGGAATTGGAGCGGATGCAGGCGGAAATGGAAGAACGCAACCGCCGGTTGATTGAACTTGAAGGTATTCTGGCGCGCAAGGATTCTGTAGTGGCCGCGCTGAGGGCTAAAGTGAGCGACGCCCTGCTGGGCTTTGCCGATAAGGGATTAACCGTGACGCAGAAAAATGGGAAAGTTTATGTGTCGATGGATGAAAAATTATTGTTCAA
>JAIRMK010000074.1 GCA_031258755.1 Prevotellaceae bacterium | reverse complement strand
GAGGAAAGGCCGCGGCGTGGCCGGCGGAACAGGGGGCTGCAAATTAGTTATGAGTTAAGAATTATGAGTTAAGAGTTGATTACCGGAGAACGGGGAAAGGGAGAACGGAAAGTAGCAGTGGAAAAGGGCAGTAGGCAGTATTTGAATTTTTAAATTTTGAAATCTTTAAATCTTGGAATGTCTTTGGTCTATGTTCTAATATCTAAAAGTCTAACATCTGTGAAACAACAACAATAAATAAATTGGATTGCAGAAATTTCTCAGGTTTCTTTAAGAGGGTGGTGTTCACTTCCCGGAGTACTAACGCGACGCGGAGCTAAAAGGCTCCGCGTTTTTACTTGCTACACAATTATGAATGAGGAGAGTAAAAAGCATGTCGCGCTTTATAATAAGAATTCTGTGTACAGGATAGAAGAATTTGCTTGAATATGTTACTTAAATTCCATTTTTTTCCGTATCTTTGACAAAACGTAAATCTTTTTCGACGCCATGAAAAAAACATTATGTACGATGGTATGCGCCGGCATGTTGGCGGCCTGTACTACCACACCACCAAAACCGGAAGACGTGAAAAGTAAATCATTCCTCGATTTGTTTCAACCGGTTGCCCCGGACGCAATGACCGGCAATGTGTTCAAATTAGTAGGGCAAGACTTTACGGTAATCACGGCCGGCACGGAAATAAACTACAATTCCATGACGGCCAGCTGGGGCGGATGGGGCATTTTATTCAATGAGCCCACCACGTGGTGCATATTGCGGGCAAACCGCTACACGCTGGAATTTATCCGGAGAGAAAATCTTTATACCATGTGTTACTTCGACGACCAATATAAAGATCAGGTGATGTTGTTCGGGAGCGCTTCAGGGCGCAACAGCGATAAGATGAAAAATCACACCCTCACCGCGGTGGAAACGCCCGAAGGAAGCATCGCCTACAAAGAAGCAAAATTGATTATCGAATGTGAACTCACAGAAATCACCACCGTGAGCCCCGACGATTTCTACACCGCCGATGCCCGCACGTTTATTACGGATGCGTATGAAGAAGCGCACGATTACCACAAATTAGTGTTCGGGAAAATCGCCAAGATGTGGGTGAGAAAATAATTTACAGCAATATATCGTTCAACAGGCCGGAGGCGGTTTGTTTCATGCCGGCGCCGGCGCCTTGTATCCGCATGCCGTTGGGATAAAAATCGCTATACAGGATAATCACATTGTCGCAACCTTTTGAAGAGGCAAAGGGATGCGTGTTCTCAAACGATTGAAGTCCCGCTTTGATGGATTGGTTTTCTATTTCTATGCAATACGCCAATCTTTTCCCATCCCGCGCGGCTTTGTCGTACAACCCTTTGAAATAACTTTCGTTCTTCTCCACACTTTTGTAGAAATCATCTACCGACCCGGTCAAACATTCTTCAGGGAGAAATCCGGCGGTTTCGATATCGGTAATATTTACCTGCAAGCCTATCTCACGTCCCAGAATTAACGCCTTGCGCAGCAGGTCGAGGCCTTTCAGATCGGTTCTCGGATCGGGCTCGGTGTATCCCTCGCGCTGTTCAAATTTGATGATAGACGCAAAGGTTTCCGTGCCGTTGTAGGTGTTGAAAAGATAATTCAGCGACCCCGACAAGGTGGCCTCTATTTTGTTGATTTTATCTCCGCTGTTCAACATTTGCCGGATGGTGGAAATAATGGGCAATGCGGCGCCCACATTGGCTTCATACCGGAAGAGCACGCCCTCTTTCTTTGCAGTGGCGTGTACGCCTTTGTAATATTCAATATCGAGCGAATTGGCAATTTTATTGCACGTGACAATGCCGATTTTTTCCGACAGGATTTGCTGGTAAAGCGCCGATATTTGCAGGTCGGACGTGCAGTCCACAAACAGCCTGTTCTGGTGTGAGAGCGCCGCTATTTTTTCGATAAAGTCCAACGACTTGTAAGTGGGGCTTCCGCCCTTTGTAAGCGTGGCGTTGATGGTTTCGAGGGTTAATCCTTTCGTGTCGAACAGCATTTTTGTACTGTTGCAAATACCGACAATATGAATATCGACCCCAATATTTTTTAACAGGGTGCCCCGGCGTGCCGAAATCATTTCCACGAGACTTTTTCCCACATTGCCATAACCGGCAATAAATAAACTAATCTGTTTTTTTGACGCTGTAAAAAATTCATCGTGTATGGCCTGCACCGCTTGATTAAAATCTTCGGTGAGCACTACCGCCGATACATTTTTCTCGGACGAGCCCTGCGCGATAGCCCTGATGCTTATACCCTTGTTGCCTATGGCTTCAAACATCCGCCCGCCGGCGCCCGACTGGTTTTTCATGTCATCGCCCACCAGACTGATGATTGAAAATCCTTTTTCGACCTTCAACGGCTCGATTTTATTCAGCGATATTTCGTAGGCGAATAATTCATCGACCGCGCGCTTGGCCTTGTCGGCATCGTTTTCATCAATGGCCACCAACATGGTGTGCACCGACGACGCTTGCGTGATGAGGATGATATTGATTTCATTTTTCGTGAGCACATCGAACAGGCGGCTCGAATAGCCCGGAATACCTACCATTCCGCTACCTTCCATAGAAAGGATGGCAATGCGCCCGCTGCCCGAAATGCCTTTGATTTTGTTCCGTCCTTCAGGCGGATTTTGTTCTATCAGCGTTCCCGGATTTTCGGGCACAAACGTATTTTTCACAAGAATGGGAATGCCCTTGTCCACCACCGGCTGTATGGTTGGCGGATAAATAACTTTGGCGCCGAAATGCGACAGTTCCAACGCCTCTTTGTATGAAATATGCTCGATGGTTTGCGCATCGCTCACAATGCGCGGATCGGCGGTCATCATGCCGTTTACGTCCGTCCATATTTCAAGCATTCGCGCCTCCGTGCACACGGCAATGAGCGAAGCGGTGTAGTCCGACCCGCCGCGCCCCAGCGTAGTGGTGCGGTTCATGTCGTCAGACGCAATAAATCCCGGAATGATATACAGTTTGCAGTTGTTTCCCGACAGTTGTTTTTTGATACACTTATCGGTCTCTTCCCGCTTCACAATGTTCTGCCCTTGCCGGTATTCGGTTTTAATCAGCTCCCGCGCATCTATCCATTTGCACGGAATACCGGTTGATGAAAATTTTTCGGCAATAATCGTCGTCGAAAACAGTTCGCCGAAGCTCATAATAAGATCCATGGTGGCGTGGCTGATTTCCTTAATAAGAAACACACCGTTGTATATCCCCTTGAGTTCTTCAAATAACGCCGTGATTTTTTTTGTGAGCCCTTCCCTGAAATCGGGTGCAATCAACTCGTTAATCAAATCAAAATGCCGTTTCTCGAGATTATTCAACAGGAGTTCGTAACCTTTGTCCCCGCCTTCGGCCAGTTTGCCGATGTGTATCAATGCGTCGGTGCCGCCGCCAATTGCCGAAGCTACTACTATTGTTTTATCACGGTTAAGCGCTTTCTTCACAATATTCACTACCTTATCTATATTCCCTGCATTGGCTACTGATGATCCGCCGAATTTTAATACCTGCATAATTGTTGAGTTGTTGAATTTTTAAATCTTTGAATCGTTAAATCTTTAAATGATTGTCTATCGCTTTGGCAAGTTGTGCATATTCCAGCAAAAATCCATCATGCCCGAAAGCCGATGATATGACTTCGAGCGTGGCATGGGGAATATGGTTAGCCATCCTTTCAGTCTCGCATACCGGGAACAGCACATCGCTGTCGATGGCGACACATAAGGTGTTGGCGGTAATTCCCGACAGCGCTTTTTCCACGCCGCCGCGACCACGTCCCACATTGTGTGTGTCAAGCCC
>JAIRMK010000061.1 GCA_031258755.1 Prevotellaceae bacterium | reverse complement strand
GAAAGATACCAGGGTATAACCGGCAGGAAAGTTATAAGTACCATCGGCAGGCAATGTGAACGTACGCCCATCATACTTCACCGTGAGATCATAATTCGGCGTACCGGTAAAGGTAACCTTGTCCTCGCTCAAGAACGTCCCCACCGGCGGGTAGTTCGAGGCATAGACGCAGGCGCCGGTAGCAGTAGCAGTCTCAGTAAGCAGTTGGACAGTGGCCGAAAAACTGCCGGCGCTCCGGGCATTGCCGATTATCCACACCCCCTGGTCATTGTATGACACACGTTCCACCCGGGCAAAACCCGGGGCAGACGTTTGGATTAATGTAGCGCCCGGCAACAGCGGCAAACGTTTCATCTTGCCCTTGTTGTTGTAATCCACAAACACCCACACCGAGTCGCTCCACACCTCTACAGGCATGGCGCTCTTATCCCAACTCACGTCGAAAGTCACCGTCCCGGCGTCCATCGCAAGATTTGTCACGGTCACGCCGTTCTGCGCCGAAAGTACAAAAGGCCACAATAACAAAAACAGAAAGGCAAGCCCCTCCCTAACCCTCCCCCAAAGGGAGGGAAATGCATTCTTTCTAATTCTAAAAAATTTAGTTGTCATATTTATTAGTTATGTTTTTATCTATTATCTAAAAGTCTTTGTTCTATCGTCTGTTTTTCCTGCCTACTTCCTCTGCTTACTGCTGCTTTGCATTCCCGCGCGGGTTTGCCTTCGCACATTTCCCCATCCCCGGGTTGCGTGTCGCTACGCTCCCCTTACCCGGAGTTATTCACATCGCGTCCCTCCGGGACGCCCCCTTTCTCCGTTCTCCCGTTCTCCGTTCTCCGACAAAAGAAAAGGGCCGCCGGCTTGCAACAGATGATATAAGAAGAAAGAAGAACTAATCACCAGCAGCCCTTTATCAATGAACAATTAACAATGAATAATGAACAATGTTTTTGCTTTACCTTTTATTAACTAAGAACTAAGAGTTAAGAACTAAGAATTTCATTAATCACATTAGCATATTTGCCTTTCCATTAATCACTAACCATTAACAATTAATCATTAATTACATATATACAATAAAACACCATATCACAAAAAGTTCTGTAATATATATATAAAACATAGAATTAAGAAACTCAATCGTAAATCTAAAGTCTAAAATCGTAATTTTTAGTTCTTAGTTCTTAACTCTTAACCAAATAATGGTAGCGCGAGCCCGTAGATAATTTATTTAAATTAAGAGGTCTAACGAAACCCAGTAGATAAATAAATTAGGCCCACACTTGTCTTTCTAACAATAAATAAATTGGGTTGAAAAAAAGGAAAATGTGGGCGCTAACTTTATTCCCCTGTCTACAAAAAGAAAATTCGTTAGTTTCTTAATTTAGGTACTAAAAGCGAGCGCCAACAAGTAATAAAAAGAACGAATCACATCTCACGGTGCAAATATAAATACAATTTTTAAAAAACCAAAGATGAAAATGTTAAAATGTGTTATAAAGTCGCCGAACGCCCTCATCAAAGGCGAAAGTCTGTATGAATAATGTGCTAATACCTTTATGGTTCTACCGTTATCACCAGTTCTTTTCCCTGCATTAATGCCGTGTGCGAAATAAACCACCCGTCTATTTTTTGTCCGTCGTAAGCGATGTTTGTGATTTTCCGTCCGTGGTTTTCTTTCCGGATGGTAAAGCGCGTGTCGTCGCCGAGCGTGACCACCACTTTATCGAACAGCGGAACGGAGACGATGTAGTCCTCATCGGCCGGCGAGAAGGTATAGAGGCCAATGGCATTGAACACACCACGACGACATTTCCCCAGCATCGTCCATGCCCGCCAACGCCAAGCCTTCCTTGCCCATGCCGTAAAAGTAATTCATCAGGGTGTCGAGCAGCGCCTGCGATTTTTCCTGCTTGCCGACGAAGTAGTACAGGTAAGGGAAATTATGGTCGGGCTGGTTGCCGTGGCAGTATTGCCCGATAAATCCCGAAAAATTATAGGCTTCATACCCTTTCCAGGGGATAGTGAACAGGGAGTCTAATTTATTTTCAAAATCGTCGCGGCTCTTGTAGAGGCCAATCAGCCCTTCCGTGTCGTGCGGCGCATAGAAGGACGATTGCCAGGCATTGGCTTCGCGGTACATGTATTCGTAGTACGGATAGTAGGGGTCGAAGTGTTGAACCCATTCGCCGTTTGCCAACCGTCCACGCATCAGGCCGGTGGAGGGGTCGAAAAGGTTTTTGTAGTTACCGGTGCGACGCATCAGCATGGCGTAATTCGCGGTATCGTTCAAGGCCTTTGCCAGCAAGGCTACCGCATAGTCGTCATACGCATATTCGAGGGTTTTCGTCACGCCGGCGCTCGCTACGGTTTCGGTGGTGGGATGCGCAAGGTCGGGCTCCGGGATGTAGCCTTTTTCCATATATTCGTTCAGGTGCGGCCGGCTGCGGCTTTCGATGGTGGCATTCCGCAACAGCAAATGGTAAGCGCTGTCCACATCAAAGCCCCGCAAGCCCCGCAAATAAGCGCCTGCCACGAATACGGCGGCATGGTCGCCATGGAAGAAAGTAGGCATAAAGCCGGTCTTCCCTCCTCTGTCGGTGATGGAGTGAATGACGTCAACCGCCACCGAAGGCGACAGCATGTCGAGCAACACCAATTTATTCCGGTGGTCGTCCCAAAACGACGGGTCGGTGTAGTAGCGGAATCCCTTGTTGGTTACCGTGCCGTGGATGTCCGTGAAATCGCCATTGGCGTCGCTGCGCAACGCCGGCCAGAGGAATGCGCGGTAGAGCGAGGAGTAGAAAATAGTGCGTTGCCTTTCCGTGCCGCCCCACACTTGTATTTTCGACAGTAAGGTTTCCCATGTGCCGGTGGCTTCAGCACGCACGTCTGCAAAACTTTTCGTTTCTATTTCTTTGGCAAGATTGTCTTTTGCATTTTCGACGCTCACGAATGAGAATCCGATTTTCAGTTCCAGCGGCGCGTTGTTTTCTTTGTCTGCGAAATGAATTACCGGCACTGCCCGCCGCTCGCCGTGCAGCGAGTCAATCGTTTGGATTTTATAATTGGATACGGCGTAAAAATATATTTTTTCACCGGCATGTTGAAAGCCTGTGAAGACGCTTTCACTTTGTTGCGCGATGTGCCATTCCCGCACCCTTTCATTCGAGCGCGAGAGGTCGGCCAGCAGCTTCTTTTCCTGCCCTGCCGGGTAGGTGTAGCGGTGGCAGGCGCACCGTAGCGTGGACGTCAGTTCGGCATTGACGCCGTAACGTTCGAGGAATACGCGGTAATAGCCCGGATGCGCTTCTTCGTCGTTGTGGCTGTAGGCCGAACAATAATCATCGGGAGATACAGCGCCCGTCACGGGCAACAGGGGCACGTGGCATAAATTCCAGTGTCCTTTGTTGGTGTGCGTAAAGCCGAAGATCACGGTGTCTTCGTACTGGTAGCCCGACCCGCTGCGGAACCGGGTTACCGGGCTTACCTGTACCATGGCGTTAGGCAGCGAGGCGCCGGGGAAGACTTCGGCGCCCCACGTCCGGTGGGTAGGCGTGTAGCCGATGTCGATGCTGTCCCACAGCGTGGTGGTGCCGAACAGCGGGTTAGCATAATCGGTAAGTCGCTTTTGTGACGGCGTGCAAGCCACTGTCCACAGTATTAGCAGCGCCCCCAGCGCTGGCAAGATAATTGTTGTGCGTTTCATACTTTTGAGCGTTAAGTTTTTGAGCGTTAAGTGATACAAATGTATTAAAAAAAATGTCGAAAGCAGTACAAATTTATGACTTATATGTACGGATTTGTGACATCGCCCCTTATGCCATTAGTCGCGCATTCTTTGTCGTAGAAAGCGGCTTTATTTTTTGGTATTTTATTTTGTAAATCGGATTTTATTCTTTATCTTCGCATCACAATGTGTGATAATCATGAGAATGAAGTCCAATATAATTGGGCTGTTAAGCGAGTAGAGGCGCTTCTCCCGCTGGTAAATGACGCCACGCCTTTGACCGACCCCAACAGTGTGGAGTTAGCCATTTTGTCGAACCTGGTGGCCGATTACTCCGACGAACATTTTTCTTTAGAGCCGCCATCCCTGGCCGATGTGTTGAAACTTCGCATGTATGAATTGGGATTAAATCAAAAATCCCTGTCGGAATTAGTTGGGATAAGCCCTTCCCGCATGAGCGAGTATTTATCCGGCAAGAGCGAGCCCACCTTAGAGG
>JAIRMK010000046.1 GCA_031258755.1 Prevotellaceae bacterium | reverse complement strand
AGGCTTTGTTCTATTGATATTGTTGCCCTACGGGCAATGACAATTTCCGGTTTATTTATCTTATTTTTCAACTACTGATTCGCATGAACAATGAATTATCTACATTCTTCCCAATAAATTCTGGGGGTAACAATACGTGTTTGCCGGTATGCAGGAAAAGAAAAATCTGTCGTATTACCGGTAATGATAAAGTCGGCTGCCGCTTCGCCGGCCAATTCCAGTATCATATCATCATCTGTATCTTTCATCAGGTGAAGCGATATTTGAGGCACATACATCATCGCATTTGTTTCTATGTAGGCCAGCAATGCTTTAGCGCGTATAAAAAAATCATGGAAAGCTGCAAATTTTGGACGTGCCAATACTTCGCAGTACTCCGCCATCAATTGTTCAGACACGCACAATTGAATCTTTCCCGCAATGACAAGCCTGTTGACAATCAAGTACGGATAACTTCGCTGTATCAACGAAGAGACAAGCACATTGGTGTCTATCACTACTTTTTGCATCGTTGTCTCCGTACCGCTTTTACCTCGTCGGAAATCTCCTCTGCGGTCATGGTCGAAAGCCCGTATTTTTCGGCAAGCGCCACACAATGGTTGAGATTTTGCTGCATCAATTTTTTGCTCACCAAATCTATGAGACTGGTAAAGGTTAATTGTTGCGTTGTGATGCCGAATTGCTTATATTCAACATCCGAAATAGAAATGTTCAACGTTCGCATAATCGAAATTTTAGACAAAAGTACAAATTATAATTGAAAATATCAACGCTCAACTTTAAACTATAAACTAATGAGGTCACGTCTTACATATATAATAGCAGGAGCGCTTTTGGCGCTGGCGACACTGTGGGTGAAACTTAGCTGCGACAGCGACAGCCCCACCCGCGCGGGACACGAACGATGTAAGAGGAGGTGGCCAAGTTCCGCGCGGAACATTATCCTTACCTTTTTCTCCGACTGTTCGCCGCGCGGGTATCCCTCGCACATGCCCGCAACCCGGGGTTATTTGTCTATTATCTAAAAGTCTATTATCTGATATCTATTATTATACCTGAAAATCCTTGCCCACGACCACTTTGATGGAACGAGGCACCAACTCGAAAGTGAACGAGGAATATCCCATGGCTTCGCCGTCAATTTCAATAGGACTTTCGGGTTGGACTTCAATGACAATATGCCGGCCTTGTGTAGCCACCACTTTCGAGTAATTATAGAGTTTTCCGTTATATAATTTGGGGAAATGCCATAACACGTTAAAGATATTAATTCGTTTAATCACCGTGATGTCAAACAGTCCGTCGTCGATTACCGCATTGGGCAAGGGAATCATTCCGCCGCCGTTATATTTCCCAATGCCTACGGTGGCGCTGAATACCGCATCGTCGAACAGCACTTTGCCGTCGACGGTTACCTTGAAATGCCGCGAGCGGTACACGAACAATTCGTTTAAAGTGCTTTTAATATAAAGGCGTTTATTCCATTTCCCTTCATCTTTCAGGCGGTTGAAACGGCGATTGACCATGGCGTCGAAGCCCATACCCGCGGCGTTTGCCATATAGCGCTGGTGTTGTATCCGCGTTTCGTAGTAACTGATAAGTCCCACATCCTGTAGAACGGTGTAGTGGGTGAGCAACGACTGCACGGCGTCGGAATAAGTCTTGGGGATGCCGTACATCCGCATCCAGTCGTTGCCTGTTCCGGTAGGGATTACCGCCAGTGAAATGTCGACCGTAGGCACAAACTGCTGGAGGAATATTCCATTAACTATTTCGTTCACCGTTCCGTCGCCGCCCACCGCCACAATCTTCCGGTAGCCGTCTTTAATGGCTTTTACCGTGAGTTCCACCGCATGGTACTTATGCTCGGTGAACATGCAGGCGAATGTTATTCCTTTATTGCTCATCTGGTTGGATATTACAGGCCAATCCCTTAATCCGTACCCGCTGCCGGCTTTGGGATTTACAATGACCATCCAACCGTCTTTAATCGCCTTATCCATACAATATAAATTTAGGCCGCACAAAATTACAACAAAATTATAGAAGCATGAAAAAAAATTGTAAATTTGCAGATTATATTTAGTAAAAAGACGATTGCTATGGGAAAAATCATTGTAATTGCCAATCAAAAAGGGGGGGTTGGAAAAACCACTACGGCAATTAACCTGGCTGCAAGCTTGGCGGTGCTCGAGAAAAAAGTGCTGCTCATTGACGCCGACCCTCAGGCTAATGCAACTTCCGGGATGGGCTTTGACGTTAATAATATGCAGGGGACTACCATTTATGAATGTTTGATTGGACAGTCGAATATATCGGAGGCTTTGCTGAAAACCGAGATTGAAGGTTTGCATGTGGTGCCTTCGCACATTGATTTGGTAGGCGCTGAAATTGAAATGTTGCAGTTGCCCGACCGTGAACAGGTGTTTAAAAATGCTTTGGTTCCGGTACTGGACCAGTATGACTATATTTTTATCGACTGTTCTCCTTCCCTGGGTTTGATTACCGTGAATGCCTTGACGGCCGCTCATTCGATAATCATTCCGGTGCAATGTGAATATTATGCGCTCGAGGGATTGGGGAAATTGCTGAATACCGTAAAGATTGTGCAGACACGTCTAAATCCTGCGTTGGCTATTGAGGGCTTCCTGCTTACCATGTATGACGCCCGTTTGCGGTTGGCCAATCAGGTGGTGGAAGAAGTGCGTCGCCATTTTCCCGATATGGTCTTCCAGACTATTGTACAGCGCAACGTGAAATTGAGCGAGTCGCCCTCCTATGGGAAGCCGGTAATCCTTTACGATGCGGCGTCGGTGGGCTCTAACAATTATTTAAATTTGGCGAAAGAAGTATTGCAAAAAAATGAAAAACCGCCGGTGCAGGCATAACCTTTAGAATTAGAATATGAAAAAACAAGCTGCTTTAGGACGTGGACTCGGCGCATTGATGGGAGATGCAGGGGTGGTAAATTCGCACCCCGAACGTGTGGTGCGGCAGCCGGAAACGCAAGAGCCGTCTCCTCGCGAAAGTATTTTGGAAATTGACATTGACGCCATTCAGCCAAACCCCGACCAGCCGCGCACGCACTTTGACGAAGAGTCGCTGCACGAATTGGCGGCGTCCATCAAGACCTCGGGGCTTATCCAGCCTATTACGGTGCGTGAAATCAAGGAAGGCCATTATCAAATTATCAGCGGCGAGCGCCGCTTTCGCGCGTCGCGGCTGGCGGGATTAGCCGCTGTGCCGGTTTATATTCTCACGGTGGGCGAGGAGGAGCTGCTTAAACTGGCCTTGATTGAAAATCTTCAACGCGAAGACCTGAATCCGATTGAAGTGGCTATTAGCTTTAAACGCCTGATGGATGATTTGGCGGTGACGCAGGAAGAATTGAGCGAACAGGTAGGGAAAAAACGCGCTACGGTGGCCAACTATCTCCGGTTGCTTACACTGCCGGCAGAGATACAGGTATTTGTCCGCGAAGGTAAATTGTCGATGGGGCATGCACGGGCGCTTATAGGCATAGAGGACGAAAAACTGCAATTGAAAATGGCGCGGAAGGTAATTGATGAAAGCCTTTCGGTACGCAAGGTGGAAGAAATGGTGAAAAAACGGCAGACGCCGGCTTCGACCGAAACGCCCGCCGTGACGCCTGCAGCGCCGGAACTTCCCGAAAATTATTTCCGACTGGTAGAACTTTTGGGCGCATACTTCAACAATAATGTAAATGTGAAGCCTGATGAAAAAGGCGGAGGAACAATTATCATACACTTCAACAATGAGGAAGAAGTGGCTCATCTTTTAGAAAAACTTAACGAATAGCACACATAATTTGGTGAAAAAATATCCGGTATTCATACTGCTCCTGCTTTTCAGCCTTACTGTGCAAGCCCAGTTGCACACGGATATTCAACCTCAAACGTCAACGACACGACGGCCTTTCAGTAAGAATATCCTGCATGGTTTTTTGGGACGCGACTCTTTGCCCCTTGCGCGGGTATGGGCCGTGTCGCTTGTGGTGCCGGGCTATTCGCAACTTTATAACCGGCAATACTGGAAATTGCCTGTCCTCTACGGCAGCGTGGGGGGGTTGTTATATGGCGGGTATCACAGCAACATGAAGTATATGGATACCGGCGACAGCCAATACCTCTGGAACCGCCGCCTGTTCTACCTCGGCGCGGGACTGGTGTATTGGGCGGGGCTGATGGATGGTCTTATATCTTATGAATCGTCGAAAACTTTTCTGCCGCAACGGGCTACTGTTTTTTCGCTTATGCTGCCGGGGCTGGGACAGGCCTACAACCGGCAGTATTGGAAAATCCCAATTGTATATATGGGTTTTGCCTTCGGCTATTATATGATTAATTACAATGCCACGCAGTATGACCGTTTTCGTACGGCCTATAATATAGTTACGGATAACAATCCGGCAACGGTAGATGAATTTAAAGGAAGAATGACGGCCGATAATCTGAAATATTATCGTGACGCCTATCGCCGTGACCGTGACTATGCGGTTTTGCTGACGATTGTTTTCTATGTGTTGAATGCCGTGGACGCAAACGTGTTCGCCCACCTTAAAAATTTTGACGTGAGCGATAACCTGTCTATGGATATTCATCCCACGATTATGTATGATGAGGTATTTGCCTCGTCGGGCATACAAGCGCCCGCTATCGGAATGAAATTAAGATTAACTTTTTAGAATATGAAAAATTACATTATTACTTTTACTTTATTGACTGTGCTTCCGGCGTCGCTTCCTTCACAGACAGGCCAAAGTGTGGCGCAAGACACGGTGCTCGTTCCCGGAGAGACGGTCATCGTAAATGGCGACGAAGTGCAGGACATAGGTGTGGATAATAATATCGACAGCCTGTTGTCTATCTGGTACCTGCAACGCGCCTTGCAAGACACTGCCGATTTCCTCAAGCCGCTCGATATTCCTGTGATTGAACTTCCCGATGAGGTATATATCTCCCGCTTGAAAGCATTGCCCTGTATCATCAATTTGCCCTATAATCACTTTGTGCGCAACCAGATTATTTATTATACCCAGCGTATTCCCGAAAAAACGGAAATGATTTTGGGGCTCTCCGATTTCTATCTTCCGCAAATCGAAGAGATATTGGACATGTATGATATGCCCATAGAGCTGCGGGCTATGGCGGTTATCGAATCGGCCTTAAACCCGCGCGCCGTTTCGCGGGCGAGGGCGAAGGGGATGTGGCAGTTTATGTATGGTACCGCCAAATTGTATGGACTTACCATGAATTCATACGTGGACGAGCGTTTTGACCCTATTGCCTCCACCCATGCGGCCGCCCGGCACATGAAAGACCTGTACAATATTTTCGGCGACTGGGGGCTGGCGATTGCCGCCTACAATTGCGGGGGGGGGAATGTCAGTAAAGCCATCCGCCGGTCGGGCGGCAAGCGCGATTTCTGGGATATTTATCCCTACCTGCCGCGCGAGACCCGCAATTATCTGCCTGCTTTCGTGGCGGCCAATTATGTGCTGGCCTACTATAAGGAACACCATTTAACGCCGAAAAAAATATACATGCCGTCGCATGTCGACACCTTTATGGTGAATAAAATGCTGCATTTCGAGCAGGTTTCGGAAATAATCGGCATTCCCATTGATGAATTGCGCAATTTTAATCCGCAATACATGCACGATATTATTCCGGGCGCCGAGCGCCCCTATATATTGCGTGTTCCGTATGAATACACTGCGCTTTTTGCCGACAGGGAAAAAGAAATATACACCTATAAGGACAGTATTTATTTTAACCCCAATATCATTAAGCAGGTGGCCGCGCGGGGCTATCAGCCGCAGGGCGTCGATGGGCGGGATAAAATCATACACCGGGTGAAAGAGGGCGAAACCCTGGGCGGGCTGGCCGTGAAATACCGGGTATATACGAACGACATCAGGTACTGGAACGGAATACGTGGTAACATCATTCGTACAGGGCAGAAACTCGTTATTTATACGAAGGCGAAGAAAGCCGCTCCCGCAAAAGTGGTGGCGTCGGCTACAAAGCCTAATCAGGGGCAAAAGGGCGCCGGTGCAGGAAAGGCGATGGTGCATGTGGTGCGGGAAGGGGAAACGCTGTGGAGCATATCGCAATTATATGATGACATAACTTGGTACGACTTGATGAAGCTTAACAGCATGACCAAAAACTCAAAGATTTATCCGGGCGATAAGATTAAAGTCAAGACCCTTTAAAATTGCACCCGCAGCTGTATTTTCACATCGGTTTGACGGCTGCCTTCAATCGTATTTATGCCGCTCCCGATGCTTGTTTTGTCGAAATAGCGGGTTTGTGCCACGCGAAGCCACAAGTCAATCCGTTTCCAGAAGGAGAATTGCATATTCAAAAACCACCGCGCGCCTTTTGAGTAGTACGCCGGTACGGAGAACGCCGACAGTACATCACTTTCGTACGCGTAGGAACGCGAAGCCCAGCTGTCGCTGTCGAACACGGCAATGCGGGTGGAGAGTTTGATGGGACAGCTGGGGTGCTTGTAGTTGATGTCGTGAAACAGCAACAACCCCGATTCTTTGTCCGCGCCGTCGATAAATGTCAAATCCAGCCGGTCTTCCATGCGCAGTCCCGGAAGCAGTTCATAGCGTATGCTGCCGCGTACCGTGGTGGCCTTGGCGCTTACGATTTGTTTGGTGGCGCTGTTGGCGTCGCTGAGGTTGGCTTCCTTCGAACTTCGTTTCACCTGCAACGAAAAAAGCGTTTCGGATGTGGCTTGGAGCGCGGCGCGCAGGGTGTATTCCCATCCCGACGAGGGCGCATCCACATTATATTTCATCCAGGGAAAAGAATACATGTCGGCGAAGGCAGAAACGGTGAAACGGCGGTAAGGCGTCCATTGCAAACCCACGTACCAGCCCTGTTCGTTGGCGGTTTTGCTGTTCTCGCCAAAACCTTTGGCATACACTGCCTGGTAGGCCTTGTCGTAATGCCGGTAGAGGGTCGACACGCGAAAATCGCTCGACAGGTCGAACAGCAGGCCGAGTAACCCGGCGGCCTTGCCGTTGCTGCCGAACGCCATCTCGCCGAAAGCGGCCACCTTGTTTAGAAAGGTATAGAAGTCCAAACCGATATTGGCATTTTGTTTCTCTGATAACTCAAGACGGTTGTAGTTTTTGAGGTCGCGGTTATTCTCGGCGCCATAGCGGTGCCATAAGCCGGTGCATCCTATTTTCAGGTGTTCCCATTTGTGTGTAATGTTGCCCCCGGTGATAAATTCCGGCAAGCTGTGTTTGCCTGCCACAGTGGTTGCCGTATTGTGCGCGCCCGATGTTTGCAGCGTCTTAAAGCCAAGACTGTCGAGGGTTGCGTCAATAAACTTGTAAGATACAAAGGTGGAAAAATCCCATTGTTTAATCGCTATGGTGGCGGCTATGCCGCGAAAGAAGCGGTTTTCGTCGCTTCCGCTGTGTGCGGTAAATCCACGTTCCTGCTTTTTCACCGCCATGGCGTCCGCCGATTTCCGGGTGGCAAAACCACCCCACACCACAAGCCCTTGCCCGAATTGCACCTGATAGTCGCCTGCAACTAATCGCTTTATCACACCTGTGTTTTGAAGCATAAGGTGCGCCGAATAAAAATCGAATCCATATCGATTGACGCCGCTGAAGAAGGGTTCGCCTACGCCGTTTGTCGCCGTAAGTCCCCATTGGAGGTTGTCCTTATATTTGTAGCGGTAGCGCATGTATAAACTCCAGGGAAGGCCTAAATAGTGACTTGCTTCTTCTTCCGTTTGTTCGTAGCCCTTTCGTGTTTCTATCGTGTGGGCGGTGCGCAGCATCGCCTGATGTTTTCCCCGGGTGAAATAGCTTGAGAAACGCTCCGGCGTCTTTTTATCCGCTGTTGCCACCGTGATAAAAGGCGTAAGCTGTGCGGCAAGCTGTTCATTGAAGCCGTGAATGAGCGGCAATTCATGGATGCTGTATAACTGACCGTAATTTTTGCGGTATTCGAGCA
>JAIRMK010000030.1 GCA_031258755.1 Prevotellaceae bacterium | reverse complement strand
CAACATGAGGTAAACCCCCGCCCCTCCTGGTGGCTCAATGTGATTTACCTGATTATCGGGGTGTATGCCGGTTTCTTACAGGCAGGCGTTGGCTATTTTTTATTAACGGCGTTTATCCTTGGCGCCGGTTACGACCTGCTTACGGCCAACTCGCTAAAAGTGTTTGTGGTAACCTTTACTACCATCGCCGGACTGTTGGTTTTCATCCTGCATAGCCACCATCTCGCCATTCATTATGGCATAGGGCTGACTCAGGCCGCCGGGCAGGCATTGGGCGCTTATTTAGGCGTACGCTCCGCCGTACGTTGGAATCCGAAAATCATTCGTGGGTTTATTGTGGTCACTATTTTCGCTTTAGCAGTAAAATTATTAATATTTTCATAGGTATTAAAATAAAAATACCTATCTTTGTCGAAACTAATTTTTTAAATCCTGAAATTATGAAAAAAGTAATGAAGAGTTTTATGGCCATAGCGCTGGGCTTATCGTTAGTGCTGGCCGGGTGTTCAAAAGATGATGAAGATGCTGTAATTTCCTTTGAAGGAGACTATGAAGCAACGGCAATTGTAACCGGTGCACCGACGGACGTTCCTTCTATTCCTACCACCGTGACTTTAACTAAGGAAGGTGCAAATTACAGGGCATCTGCCACTCTTAGTGCTTTTGGCTCACTATCGTTGTTATTAACATCAGTAACCGAAAAAGCCAACGCGGGAGGCGTTGTAAGTTACGATTTTGTTGTAGCAGAACAAACGCTTACCATACTTGGCTCACCTCTTCCTGTTTCAGGTAGTGGCACATTAGGTAGCGCTGCGGGTAAGTACACCATTACGATGAATCTTACGGTTGAAGAGTATGGTATTACTGTGGTAATCACAGGTTCGAAGTAAAGGATTATAGCATCTGAAAGGCGCTTTCAGTTTTATTTTTTAGCAGTTCAATTCGGACAAAATCCCGGTAGGGATTTCAGTAGGGATATCCAGTAAGGGATATTCAGAAAACGGAAAAATAACCTCAGGAGATTTTGTTTAAATAAATTTCTTGTACCCCCCCACACATATGAATTTCATATTCAATTCTCAAGGAGGAAAAATTCGAGGAAAAATCTGATAGAAACAAGGATCTCTTTCAAAAGAAAATTCTAAAAAATACAATTACCCCGATTTTGAACACTTTTCTTCAAAATTGGGGTAATTTCGTAGAATAATTAGTATATAACTTATTGATTATTATATGTATTAGAATTTTCTGAATGTCCCCAGTAAATTTTCACGGATAAAACAAATCCGTGTTTATCCGTTAAATCTGTGTCATCTGTGTGCTATTCGTGTTAGCGGTCCAGTTGCGGAATAGTTTTGCAGAAAGTAGCCAGCTGACCGGCATAGTAAAACGGAAGGTTATACAACGTAAAAAAATAATCATTTTTGTAACAAATCCAAACATAAAATGGGATTTTTTTGTAACAGATCCAAACACGCTATGGTTTAGCTGTTTTTTAATAAGCTTATTCTAAGCAGATTGAGCGCATTGGCCGAGGCCCGCACGACATTACGTGTCCGGTCGGCGGCAAATGACAGCCGTTCCGTATGTACGCCCGAGGGCGAAGCCACGGCAAAGCATACCGTGCCTACCGGCTTTTCGGGCGTTCCGCCGCTGGGGCCGGCAACCCCGCTGGTGGCTATGGCATAATCGGATTTCAGCGCTTTCCGCACCCCTACGGCCATTTGCTCCACCACCGGAAGGCTCACAGCGCCATGCGTTTGCAGCGTTTCTTCGGTCACGCCCAGCAGTCCGGTTTTCACTGCGTTGTCGTAGGCCACCACCGCACCCTTGAAATAGGCCGAACTGCCCGGCACGGACGTGATGAGCGAGGCAATGGCGCCCCCCGTGCACGACTCGGCCAGGGACAACGTGGCGCCTTTTTCAAGCAGTAGCCGACCCACTACCTGTTCCAGCGTGTCGGGTTCTTCACCATACAGCACGTCGCCTATAATCCGGCGCAGGCGCCGCACCTGCCGGTCACATTCTTCCGCTACATTCGCCTGTTGCACCTCATACGCCGAGAGGCGAAGCTTCACGCCGGTCAACGGATTGGGCAAATAGGCCAGTTTGAGATAAGGCGGCAAGGCCTTTTCCCAAGGCGCTATACACTCGGCCAACATGGATTCGGGCAGCCCGAATGTCATTAACGTCCGGTGATAAATGGGAGGCAGTTGAAAACGCTGTTGCAGTCTCGGTAACACTTCTTCCCGCATAAGCGCCTGCATTTCAAAAGGTACGCCCGGAAGCGACACCAGCACCGCGCCGTTATATTCAAACCACAGGCCGGGCGCCGTACCCAAGCGGTTCAGCAGCGCTTCGCACGTATCGGGCACTTCGGCCTGCGCCCTGTTCAATGCACTCATCGGCATTTTCCGCCGTGAAGTAATTTCTTCAATAATAGCTAATTGCACTTCACTCACCACCATGCATTGTGCGCCGGTATAACCGGCCAATACTTTTTTGGTAATATCGTCGCTGGTAGGCCCCAAGCCTCCTGTCGTCAGCACAAGATTATCCGGTTTTAGTACATCATTTAACGTACTTATTATACGATTTCTATCATCGCTTACCGAACGTATTTCTTTAATTCGGATACCGATATTATTTAGCGCCTTGGCGATAAAAGCGGAGTTGGTGTCCGTTATTTGTCCGATGAGAATTTCATCGCCTATGGTAATGATGGTTGCGTCCATAAAGCCTCCTGTTTCAGCCGTTTTAATATTTTTTTCACAAACCCCGGGCCGTTATAAATAAATCCGGTGTACACCTGAATGAGCGACGCGCCGGCGGCCAGCATATTCACCGCATCGTCGGGCGTCATGATGCCTCCTACGCCAATAATGGGCACTTGCCCTTGCGTTTTGGTGTGAATATAACGCACCCATTCTACGGCTTTTGCCGTCAGCGGGGCGCCGCTTAAACCGCCCTTGCCGATGCTTTCCACTTTTCCGGCCGGTGTATGCAAGGCCTCGCGTGTTACGGTCGTATTCACGGCCACAATGCCGTCGATGCCCTTTTCACGCACAAGGTTGAGAATGTCGTCTAACTGCGCCGTATTCAAGTCGGGCGAAATCTTTAGCAGAATGGGTTTATACTCATCACGATAATGGCGTACATTGATAATACGGTCGATAATCTGCGATAAAATGTCGCGGTCTTGTAATTGGGTAAGGTTGGTTACATTCGGGCAACTCACATTGATTACAAAATAATCTACTTCGTTGTAAAGCAGGGCGAAACAGCGTTCATAATCGGCCGGCGCATGTACATTAAAGGTCGTGGCGTTTTTGCTCAGGTTTCCGCCCACAACGATTTGTTTTTTCGCCCGGCAGCGGTGCAGGTTTTTGATCACCGCCTTGGCGCCCACGTTGTTTATACCCATGCGGTTAACCAATGCCTTGTCGGCCGGAAGGCGGAACACGCGGGGTTTCGGATTTCCGGGCTGCGGCAAGGGCGTTATGGAGCCTATTTCCACAAAACCAAAGCCCAAACAATTAAGTTCGCCCACTATTTCGGCGTTTTTGTCGAAGCCGGCCGCCAAGCCCACTGGGTTTTTGAATTTTATGCCCAAGACTTCGCGCTCCAGATTTTTATCATGGATGGAAAACGACAACCGCAATATTCCTTTGGCAAAGGGGATATAGCGCAGGCATTTTAAGAGCTTAATAATTAATAGATGAGAGGTTTCCGGCCCTATCCAAAATATGATTTTACGTAAATGTGCGTACATTGTTTTTTCACAAAATGATTACAAATGTACGGCGCTCAAGCATGAAAACCAAAAAAAGTGCGTAAAAAATACGATACAGGTAGGTATTAAGACCTTACAAAATCCGAAAAAGTGCCGTCGCTATACAAGATCATTACTTTCTCAATACAGCGTGGTTCTGTGGTTTTTGCGGGCGTAGCGGACTGAATCTGAGCCCGTTCCGTTACAAAATCTATAGCTGTTTCCTTCAGCGTCTCCTCGTATGGCGTCGTTTTTTGGGGTTCGGGCGATACGGCCTGCTCGGGAAATAATGATTGGGTTTCCATATCCTTAAACATTTTGCCGCGCCCCGAAATCAGCCATTCGATATTCACAGCGGGGAACTTTTGCAGGAATGTGGAAAAGAAATCAAACCCCGGCTTATTACGTCCCGACAATATATGCGAAACGCCCGACCGCTGGATACCCATGACGTCGGCAAATTGTGCAGGCGACAGTTGTTCGGCCCTTAAAAAGATCGTCAATCGCTCATTCATTATTGTAAACTTTTAATATTACAAATGTAAATAAAATTGTGTTTACAACAATAAACAATATGTACTTCACATTTGTAAACCTATCTCCAAGAGAATGGTAATCTATTCACATTACATATTAGATAATAAACTATAAAATACTGATAAATAAGTAATAATATTATAAAAATGGCCAAAAAAGAGCCATTTTAGGCGGAAATCTTCTAAATAATTGAAATAATATGTTAAGTATAATATATTAAAATACTGATTTTATTTATATTATATTTAGTTTTTCGATGAGTTTACCGTTGTAAATTACTTTCACGATTTACAATACTAACTTTCCAAAAAAATGTATTTTATTGTGTATTTTTGTTCCTAATTTTAATTTATGCTGTTTATTGATGTAAACTTTTGCTTATTTTTTTCTTCTCATCTGTTCATTTGGATACTTCTGCGTATCTTTGCACGCTATGAAGCCCGATATTCTTATTGACGATTATACTTATGCCCTTCCCGATGCGCGCATAGCCCGATATCCGGAAGCGGTGCGCGACCATTCGAAATTGTTGTATTATAACAAAGGCGCCCTTGCCTCCTATCGGTTTACGGAACTGCCTAAGTTGTTGCCGGGCAACACCCTGCTCGTGTTTAACAATACGCGCGTGATTCCAGCCCGGATGCTGTTTAGCAAGCCTTCGGGCGCTGTGATTGAGATTTTTTGCCTTGAGCCGGTCGTTCCGGCCAACTATGAACAGTGTTTCGGCGCCACCGGAAGTTGTGTGTGGAAATGTACGGTGGGAAATCTCAAACGATGGAAAGAGCCCGCCATTTTGCAGAAAAAAATGAACGCCGGAAATACGTTAACTGCCGAAATTGTAGGGAAATACAGCGAGTATTTGCATATAAAATTTAGTTGGACGGGCGGCCTTCCCTTTACGCAGGTGCTGGAGGCGTGCGGCGTCATTCCCATACCGCCATATTTGAAAAGGGAAACCGACGCACAGGATGCCGTCAGGTACCAAACCGTGTATGCCCGCCATAAAGGCTCCGTAGCGGCGCC
>JAIRMK010000042.1 GCA_031258755.1 Prevotellaceae bacterium | reverse complement strand
CAGGAAGTGAAATGGTGCCCCGGCTGCGGCAATCACGCCGTGCTGGCTTCCGTGCAACGCGCCTTGCCCGATGTGTGCGAAAAGCTCAACTACGCCCGCGAGCGGTTTGTGTTTGTGTCGGGTATCGGGTGCGCCTCGCGCTTCCCTTATTACATGAACACCTACGGATTTCACGGCATCCACGGACGCGCCTCGGCTATTGCCACCGGCGTGAAAGTGGCCAATCCGTCGCTTACCGTATGGCAAGTTACCGGCGACGGCGATGCGCTCGCTATCGGCGGAAACCACTTTATTCACGCCATCCGCCGCAACATCGACCTCAACATTATTTTGTTCAACAACCAGATTTACGGTTTGACGAAAGGGCAATATTCGCCCACTTCAAAGTTGGGGAAAATAACCAAAACGTCGCCTTTCGGCACGGTGGAACACCCTTTCAATCCCGGCGAGGTAGTGCTGGGCGCCCGCGGCACGTTCTTCGCCCGCTCGCTGGATGTAGAACTGAAACTGACGTCCGAAATCATGGTGGCGTCGGCGCAGCACGACGGTACCGCCGTCACGGAAGTCCTGCAAAACTGCGTTATCTTTAATGATGGCACACACGACGAAATTACCGACAAGGCCTACCGCGCCGACCGCACCATTGTGTTGCGCCACGGACAGCCCATGATTTTCGGCAAAGACCGTGATAAGGGGCTGGCGCTCGACGGACTGAAATTAAAAGTAGTGACGCTCGGCGAAAACGGCGTCACCGAAAAAGACATACTACTGCACGACGCCAAAGAGGCCAATCCCGGCATCCACATGATGCTGGTGAACATGCAGGCGCCCGACTATCCGGTGGCGCTGGGCGTAATCCGCGCCGTGAGCGACAAAACATACGACGACAACGTGCGCGACCAGGTGCTTGAAGTGCAAAACAAAGCCACCATCAGAAATGTCACCGACCTGCTGCACAGCGGCTCCACATGGACAATTGGCAATGATTAATGGTTAATGGTTAATGATTAATGGTTAATGATTAGTGATTAATGATTAATGAACAATGAATAATTTCCATCAGGCTTGCTCCTACACATATTTGCCGTTCCGTTCCGCCCCATTATGCTGTAATTTCCGGGTGCTTGGTGGGACGCGACAGCCAAAGTCGGGCGTCTTTTCGTCAAAGTCGGGCGTCTTTTCGTCAAAGTCGGGCGTCTTTTCGTCAAAGTCAGGCGTCTTTTCGTCAAAGTCGCGCGTCTTTTCGTCAAAGTCACGCGTCTTTTCGTCAAAGTCACGCGTCTTTTCGCCAAAGTCGGGCGTCTTTTCGTCAAAGTCGGGCGTCTTTTCCTGAATAATGAATAATGTCTAATAATCTAACAGTATAACATCTAATAGTCTAATATCTAACAATCTATAAAAAATGAAAGTAAAAGAAATAATGGCAAACTTGGAGAAGAAGTATGGCCATGAAAAAGAGTATTTGCAAGCGGTTCATGAGGTGCTGGAATCCATTGAAGAGGTGTATAATCAGCATCCCGAATTTGAGAAAAACCGTATCATTGAACGCATGGTAGAGCCCGACCGCATTTTTTCCTTCCGGGTAACATGGCAGGACGACAGGGGCGAAATCCACGTAAACAACGGCTACCGCGTACAGTTCAACAACGCCATTGGCCCTTACAAAGGCGGTTTCCGTTTTCACCCGTCGGTAACGCTATCGACGTTGAAATTTTTAGGTTTTGAGCAAACCTTCAAGAATGCGCTCACCACGCTGCCTATGGGCGGCGCGAAGGGCGGCTCGGACTTCGACCCGAAAGGAAAATCGAACGCCGAAGTGATGCGCTTTTGTCAGGCTTTCATGACCGAGCTGTGGCGCCATTTAGGCCCCGACACCGACGTGCCCGCCGGCGACATTGGCGTGGCTGGGCGTGAAATCGGATACCTCTACGGCTACTACAAAAAATTAGCCCGCGAGAATACCGGCGTGCTCACCGGAAAAGGGTTGAACTGGGGCGGGTCGCTTGTCCGGCCGGAAGCCACCGGCTTCGGCGGCATTTACTTTGTAGAGCACATGCTCAACACCAAAGGCACCGACCTTACCGGCAAAACCGTAGCCATTTCGGGCTTCGGCAATGTGGCGTGGGGCGCGGCGTTGAAAGCCACCGAGCTGGGCGCCAAAGTGATTACCATTTCAGGCCCCGACGGATATATTCTTGACGAGGCCGGGCTCGACGCCGAGAAAATCGACTACATGCTCGACCTGCGGGCTACGGCCAACGACGTGGTGAAGCCCTACGCCGACAGGTTCCCCGACTCGAAATTCGTGCCCGGCAAACGTCCGTGGGAAGTAAAAGTGGATATCGCCCTGCCCTGCGCCATTCAAAACGAACTGAACGGCGACGACGCCAAAACATTAATTAAAAACGGCGTGCTGTGCGTAGGCGAAATCTCAAACATGGGTTGTACGCCCGAAGCCATTACCGAATTCATCAAAAACAAAATACTGTATGCCCCGGGCAAAGCCGTAAATGCAGGCGGCGTAGCCACCTCCGGTCTTGAAATGACACAAAACGCAATGCACCTCAACTGGACGGCCGAAGAAGTAGATGCCAAATTGAAACAAATTATGCAAAGCATCCACAGCGCCTGTGTAAAATACGGTACACAAAGAGAAGGTTATATCAATTATATGAATGGAGCCAATATTGCAGGCTTCATGAAAGTGGCACAAGCCGTATTAGACCAGGGAATAGTATAATCAACTTGTTTTCAACAATATTAAAAAAGAGCCATCCTGTTTTGGGATGGTTTTTTTATAACACGCATCAATTAATTGTTAAAAAATATGGTTATGTCTTAAAAAAAGCATAAATTTGCCTCTGTATTAAACTTAAACATAACCAGTCTATGAAGTCGTCACAACGCTTTCTGAGTTTTTTGCTCACAGGTATCCTTTTATTGGCCTGTGAGAATGAACAACAAACATGGCTCAGTGAAATGGAGGGAACGCCTGCATGCACTGTTCCTGCCACTATTGGAAAAAACCTGCCTGTAACAATCTCTGCCGGAGGTATTACGACCCCCGGTAATGTAGCCTATACATGGAATGCGCCGGAATTTTCGCCCAATACTTTTACGGGCACGACCTTTGAAGCCATTGCCCCTGAAGCAGCAGGAGAATATCATATTTTTGTTACTGCCCACTCGGCAGGATATCGGGATGTGACCATAAAGCAGAAAATCATTGTGGTGGATTGTATCCCCATGACAGGTCATTTGGACATTATCGCTCCGGCCGATGTGGTAAAAGGGGAAACCGTGCGATTCGATGCTATAGGCATTACTTCACCTGCGGAAGGAATAACCTACGAGTGGCATGCCCCCCATTTCTCATCGAGTTATACGAGCGGCGGCGCCACATTTGAAACACAAGCGCCCCAAGAGAGCAGGACTTATACGATAGCCGTAACAGCAAAAGCCGAAAATTATTGCGACACGACTATCCACAAAGAAATTACGGTAAAACCGGGACGGAAAATGCAAGGGCAATTTGATTTTACCACTTCTTCCCCAATTATCAAAGGCCAAGAAGTAACATTCGCTGCACGCGGCATTATCACGCCTACCGCCGAACATATTTCATACGAATGGCTTGCACCCGCTTTCACGGAAGGTACTAAAAGCGGAAATTCCTACACGGCAACTTGTCCTCCCACAACAGGAACTTATGAGGTAGCTGTTACGGCAAAGGCTACCGGATATACCGATAGTACGGTAAGAAGAATAATTACCGTAGGCGACGAATGGCTCATGACCGGGAATATAAGCATCACCGTTCCACCCGAAGTAATTATATCACAACAGGTAACTTTCCATGTGACCAATAACATTACGCTTCCGAGTGAAGGCATTTCTTTTGTATGGAATGCGCCTCACTTTAATCCTATTACTTTTGAGTCTACCGGGAATACATTCACTGCTACTGCTCCCGCTAGTGAAGGGGCCTATAACATCAGCGTGACGGCGAGAGCCGCAAACTACAGCGGAACAATGACTGAGGCAACTGTTAATGTGAAGGGAGGAATGGACATGACCGGCGAACTTGATTTCAATGTGCCCGGTCAAATTGTAAAAGACTTGAAGGCTACGTTCTTTATAAATAGCACATTAGCAACAAAAGACGGATCGTCGATTACCTACGAATGGGATGCGCCGGGTTTCAGCGCTGCCACTTTCGGCGGCCCCACATTTACCGGTATTCCTGCCACAGCAGGACCACACACAATTGTCCTTCGCGCCAAAGCAGCCGGATATACGACAGTCTCCGTAAGTAAAACAATAGATGTAATAGACGGTCTTGATATGGGCAACTTGACTATTTTGGCTGATGGCGGCAATTCTGCGGCTTCATTCACTGCCGGGTTCGAAAATGTTACTTTTAGACCTGTTACCGATTCACCCATTCCATCTGCTACTTACACTTGGAGTGCGAGCTCCTGCACGCCTAACACGTGGATTGGAGAAACTTACAGCCCCACCCTGCCATCGGTAGCGGGAGATTATACCATCAAACTTACCGCAGAGGCCACAGGGTATCTCTCGAAGACAGCAACATACACCTACAACGTGGCGTGTAACCCAATGACCGTTGGTTTTAACCTTACCCGCACCGAATTACTCACCGGTGATGTGACGACACTCACTGCAACGTCTGTAAACGGCGCAAGTTATGAATGGATCATTCCAACCGGATTCGCTATTACAGACGAAAATTCAACATCGTCTTCGGTAACCATTAAAGCGCCTTCTACACCACTCGCCCATCCCGCAACCATCACGCTCAATGCAAAGGCTGTGAATTATTGCGACGCCTCGCACACGGCTACGATTACGGTGAAGGGGTGCTATCCATCAACCTATACGCCGGTAATTAATTCGAGCGCTACTTTTGAAAATGAGGCATTCCATGCTTCAAATCTTCAGGACGTCGAATTTTCTACGTTACCGATTACGCCACTGCGAAGCGGTGGAACAGCAACTTATGCGTGGAGTTTCGGCGCTCCGCCGAGTAGTAGCCGCTCATTTACTCCGTCAAATTCACCTGCTGCCACCGACAATACCAAATTTGTTACTAAAGCGCCGGGCCACAGCACTGATGTTTATAATTTAACGCTTCAGGTTGCAGCCGACGGATATTGTGTTTTCGATCCTGTTTCGAAGCCTGTAGTGGTTGACGCATCTAAGGGTGCATTGACAGGAACAATAGAAATATCAGAGGTAGTGGCGCCCACTTTAGAGCCTGCCAAGCCGGTCTTGTGGATTGCGAAAGACCGCCCCGTAACCTTGCATGCGCATTACAGCAAAGGCAGCGGTGAAGTGATAGAGGAACTTGATTTGAAATTCAAATGGTATTGGGTCAGTGGTTCTAACTATACTCTTCTGGGTGAAAACGATGGAACGCTGAATTATACACCCCAAACAGAAGTTCATGATAACAGAATCAGGGTAGAGGTTTATGACCTCAAGGGCAAAGCCGCCACAGCTAAAGAATATCCTTATTATGTACAAAACTGTAGTAACAACCTTCTCCCCGGATTACACATTAATGTAAACTACCAATGTCGTGTAGAAGGTTTACGTTCTTCTGCTTTTGTGATGGATTCACTCGATAACCATTATATCTATAAGGTAACGAATATCGGCGGTAAGTGGTGGCTTACCGAAAATTTACGCGCAAATAAACAGAACAATGCATTCACGCATGTCAATTATGGTGCGTATTATCATGCATCCCTTGTAAACGATTTGGGTAGTCTTGATGGCAGGTATTGCCCGAAAGGCTGGAGAATACCGAAAAAAGACGAATGGAACGCCCTTAACAATGCGGTAAATCCATCAAACAACGAATCAGTATTCAATGGATTAGCGACATCAGAAATGGATACCAATCCCTCTGTAGGAAGCACAGCATGGAATTCAAGTAATGTAACAAATCTTCCGGGGTCGAATGCTGTTGGATTCAATTTGATACCGGCAGGTATTCGTTACAATAGCAGTATTACGCAGTGGGGGAATAAAGCCATGTTCTTCATGTATGGTGGAAGTGAGGTACAAAGCTATGGTCCAATTAGTCCTCCGGGCAATGGAACGGCTACTCAACCAGCAATAGATAATAGTTATTGGTACACCGCCCGCTGCGTGAATGATTAATTTGCTGGGGTTTTTATGCGTCTGCGTGTGAATTTGAAAATTTTCATGTATATTTGTGGGGAGAATATATTATTATGGCAGTATTAGAAATAACAAGCAAGCAGTTTTTGGAAAAACAAAACAGTTTTTTTGATATGGTCGATACCGGCAAACGGATTGTTATCCGGAGAGGCCGCAAACAGGCCTATATGCTTATGTCCGTTGATGACGACGATTTGTATTTCTCGCCCGAAATGCTGGCAAAGATAGACCACTCTTTGCAACAGGCCAAAGAGGGAAAAACCGTAAAACTAACGCCTGAACTCAGGGGCGAATTATTCGGCAACTTGTGATGATATACGAAATAGAATTTT
>JAIRMK010000037.1 GCA_031258755.1 Prevotellaceae bacterium | reverse complement strand
TGCCCATTTATTGCAAACATTCGGCGAGTGGCTGGGCGGCTATGTGGCCATTATCGGCACGCTTTCCTCATTATTCTTATGGATATTTATTGGACCTTCATCAATAGGCAACCTGTTTCACTATGTAGGAGGAGAGGCTTTGTTTGGATTAGGCATTGCCGGCATTCTTATTGCACCTATCTACGGATTTCTAATATTGGTAAGTTTCCGATTTTTGGCTGAAATAGCAAAAGCAGTGGCCAGCATAGCGAACAACACGAAGAAATAAATCGGTTGACCATACGATTTCTTTTATACGCCCTGTGTGGGAATAACGATGTTGTAATATGGTGGTAATTTGGAACAAATAATTCCAAAACTGCTCCTATTAACAGCTACTGCAAACTGTCACCGCCTCCATGCCGCGCTGAATGGCCTGCTCGTTCATCGGAATCAGGTGATGGTGGCGCTCGGGAATCGACTTCTTCAAACCCTTGATGACATTTTCCATTTTCACCAGCGGCTTTAATTTCAGGAAAGCGCCCATTACAATCATGTTATAGGCCTTGGAATTGCCCAGCTTCGCTGCTTCCTCGGCGGCTTCGACTTTATAAATTTTCACATCTTCCCGCGTAGGCGGATGTGTGATACCATTGGGGTCGTAGAGCAGCAGTCCGCCGGGCTTCACAGCGTCCTGGAACTTGTCTAACGACTGCTGGTTTAAAATAATGGCGGTATCCACGTTGTGCACAATAGGCGAACTGATGCGCTTGTCACTCAGCACCACGGTGACGTTGGCCGTCCCGCCGCGCATCTCCGGCCCGTACGACGGCATCCACGTCACCTCCATGTCTTGCATGATGCCGGAATATGCTAAAATTTTTCCCATCGACAACACACCTTGTCCGCCGAAGCCGGCTATAATAATTTCTTCCTTCATGGTTGAATCATTTTAATACTTATTTATCTTTCAGATCGCCCAACGGATAAAATGGAAATAAATTTTCTTCCATCCACTTGTTCGCAGCCACCGGCGTGAGCTTCCACCCGGAATTGCACGACGACACCACCTCAATAAACGACGTGCCTTTGCCGTTGGCCGAGTTCTCGAACGCCTTGCGGACGGCTTTCTTGGCTTTGCGCACAGCCCCTGCAGTCTGCACCGATTGGCGGGTCACATAACACGTGCCTTCAAGTTGCGCTACAAGGTCGGTAATTTTCAGCGGGTATCCGTTCAGATCGGTGCGGCGTCCGTATGGCGTGGTGGCAGTAACCTGCCCTTCAAGCGTCAGGGGCGACATTTGCCCGCCGGTCATTCCGTAGATGGCGTTATTCACGAAAATAACAACGATATTTTCCCCACGGTTGCATGCGTGAATGGTTTCCGACGTGCCGATCGCGGCAATGTCGCCGTCGCCCTGGTACGTAAACACATACTTGTCGGGATACAGCCGTTTGGTCGCCGTAGCCAACGCCGGTGCGCGTCCATGCGCCGCTTGTTGCCAGTCGATATGAAGATAATTGTAGGCAAACACGGCACACCCCACCGGCGAAATGCCGATGGTCTTTTCCTGAATGCCCATTTCTTCAATCACCTCTGCGATTAACTTGTGAATGGTGCCGTGACTACAGCCCGGGCAGTAGTGCATCACCGTGTCCGTCAACACCGGCGATTTTCCGTACACTTTATTTTCGGGTTTTATAATTTCATTTACGTCCATTGTCTCTCCGTTTTTTATTGTATCATATTCTTCAGTGCCACCACCACCTCTTCGGGGGTTGGTATGATGCCGCCGATGCGGCCGAAATGCGTCACCGGAATTTTCCCATTCACCGCCAGCCGTACGTCTTCCACCATTTGCCCGGCGCTCATTTCCACCACAAGCACGTCTTTCAGTTGCGCCGTCATCTCGTCAATAGCCTTCGAGGGATAAGGATACAGGGTGATGGGGCGCAGCAAGCCGACTTTAATACCCGTTTCGCGCGCCAGTTCCACAGCCTTTTCGCAGATGCGGGCGCACGAGCCGTAAGCCACAATCAGATGTTCGGCGTCGTCGCAGGCTATTTTTTCAAAACGCACCTCAGCTTCGTTAATTCGCTTATATTTTTCGACTAATTTAAGATTGAACTTCTCATGTACTTCCGAATCCATCGCCAGCGAGGTAATCACGTTCTCTTTGCGGTCTTTGGGCTTTCCTGTAGTAGCCCAGCTGCCGTACAGGCGTGCAATTTCCGCATCGGTCAGGCGGCGTTTTTCCTCGCGCAGCTCTACCTTTTCCATCATTTGCCCGATTACGCCGTCGGCGAGAATCATGGCCGGATTGCGGTATTTGAAAGACAGTTCAAACGACAAATCCACGAAGTCGTACATTTCCTGCACGGAAGCCGGCGCCAGCACAATCAGCCGGTAGTCGCCGTGGCCGCCCCCTTTCACCGCCTGGAAATAGTCGGCCTGCGAGGCCTGTATCGAGCCTAATCCCGGCCCGCCGCGCACCACATTGACCACGAGGCACGGCAACTCGGCGCCCGCCAGATAGCTCAGCCCCTCGCACATCAAACTCACGCCAGGGCTGCTCGACGAGGTCATCACCTTCTTCCCGCACGAAGCGCCGCCGTAAAGCATATTGATAGATGCCACCTCGCTCTCGGACTGCAGCACAACCATGCCTGTAGTTTCCCACGGCCGTTCGTCCATCAGCGTTTCCATGATTTCCGACTGGGGTGTAATCGGATAGCCGAAATACCCGTCGCACCCGCACCGGATGGCCGCGATAGCAATAGCTTCATTCCCTTTAAGTAATATTTTTTCTGCCATGTTAGATTTTTTAAATTCGACGTTTAACTACACCTTAACCCGGTATACCGTAATGACCGAGTCGGGACACACTGTGGCGCAATTTGTGCAGCCGGTACATGCCTCAGGATGCGCCATGTAGGCCATGGGATACCCCTTGCTGTTAACCTCTTTGGTGAGCGCCACAACCTGCACCGGACAGTTTGCCGTACAAACGCCACAGCCTTTGCATCTTTCACGATCTACTACAATCGCTCCTTTCATTGCCATAGTAAAATCTCGCTATAATTAATAGTACAAAGCTATAAAAAAATTTCAAATATCAAAAAAAAATGACAAAAAAACGTCAAACTGAAACCGGATTTCCTTGTTTTTTTGCAAATCAAAAAAAATCGGTAAATTTGCACGAACTTACAATTAAAAATATGATCAAACCAATCAACAAAGCAGGCCGCCAAACGCCGGCATCCATGAATGACACAGGCAGGCCACTCGTGCGCTGGCTGAAAAGCGCATTTGGCCTCAAAAGCTTGCTGACGGCAGTGGCCGGAGGCCTGTTGCTCTACTGGACAATCACCGAAAACAAGGGGTATTGGTGGGTGTACGAAAAGCTGCTGGAGGGCAATATGGTTACAATATGGCAATACCGCACCGCATCGCTCAACCAGCGCTACCAGATGAAACTGGGCTTCGACTACATGTTCTGTGACTTCATCAAACAACACACCCCCGACACCGCCGTAATCCTCTTCCCCCTGAAGAAACACAACACGGAAAAGGCCGATAACAGCCAACTGACCGACAACATCAACAGCAAATACTGGGTAACCCACTTCGTGTACCCGCGCAGGGTGCTCTATAAGGACGAACAGGACACCAATCCGCGCTATAACGACGTAACCCACGTGGCCATCGTGGCCGGGCACGGCTACGAGGAGTTGGACTACCGGGTGGGCGAACGAACCCACTTCACCGTACTGCCGAAAAAACAATAACCTTTTAATATTGTCGACATGATTTTATCCGCACTGCTTGTTACTGTCCTGCTCGGCGCCTGCATCACGCTGAGCATATCGCAACGCCTGAAACTGATAGAAGTATTGGGGCTGGCGTTCCTGCTGGGCATGGGACTGCAAACCTTCCTCATGGTTTGCCTCGACTGGGCAGGCGTGCGGCTCACGGCAACGTCTGTTTTAACTTTCTCCCTGCTGGTCGTCGCCGGACTTGTGGTATACCTGTACGGCCGGCGCGCGCAGCTCAAGGAATGGTGGACGTATGTGCGCACATTCACCTGGCCGGAGATAGACTGGCTGTGGGTACTCGTGATGTTGGCCATCATAGCGGTGGCAACGGCAAACGTGATTAAAACCATCTACTACCCCACGTTCGACACCGACAGCATACGCGGGTTTAACCTGATAGGCCTGGCCGTGGCACACGACGGCACATTCAAAGGCTGCGGGCTGTTTACCGACAGCAGCTACCCGGAAATGCACGGCGCCGCATCATACATGACCTATGCGCCGCTCCTGCAGTTCTCCTACGCCTATGTATACCTGTTGGGCGCCGCCACATCGAAGACCGTCAGTGCACTCTTCTTTCTCTCGTTCATCGCCGTATTTTACGGCCTGCTGAGCCGCTTTACCACACACACGCTCGCGGCAATCGCCACCCTGATGACCCTCCTCACCCCGGAAATGCTGGGGTTCTCGTCGATGTCGGGCACCAATTTCGTGCATGCCGTCTATGCCTCGCTGGGGATTTTATGCTTTGTGACGTGGTATTACCGGAAAGTCCCGTCGCTGTTGTGGATGTCGGCCGCCCTGCTGATGCTAAACAACTGGACGCGCACCGAAGGCATTGCCTTTATCGGCGCTGCATGTAGCGTGCTGCTGTGGCACAGCCTCCGAACCGAACAATACAAAAAGCTGCTGCTGTTCGCCGGACTGTGCCTGTTCCCCATCGTCTTTTGGAACGTATTCCTGAAGATACACCACCTGGAAGCCACACAAGCCCTTATCCTGAAACCCCACTGGGACAGTGGGAAAATAACCGTCATCGCCACAGAAATGTGGACGCTGTTTAAATCCATCACTTTTTATGGCCTTACATTTATAGCATTCCCGATAGTTCTCCTGCTCAATGTACGGGCTATCTTCAAGAAGCGCGACCACCTCGTCACGCTACTGTTAATTGTGCTGTCGTGGGCGTTCTACACGATATTAATTTACCAGGTCGACTATGTTTGGGACACGCTGGAGCGCGTTATGAAATATTCCTATAAACGCTTTCTGTTCTCGTTCGTGCCGCTACTGTGGTTCTACATGGCGGCCGGCCATAGTATGAGCTGGCTGTTCGGCAAGATAAATAATATCCTGTTCCCAAAAAAAAACAAACGAAAATAAACCGCCATGCACACACTATCGGTAATCATACCGGCCTACAACGAAGAAAAGACTATTTTCCGGCTTCTGCAAAAAGTGGCCGGCGTACAGTTGATAAATGGCATCCAAAAGGAAATTATTGTGGTTGACGACGGCTCGCGCGATGCCACGGAGCAGCAGGTCGCACACTATAACGCGCAGTATTCTGAAACCCCGGCTATATATTTCCGGCAGCTCGGAAACCGGGGGAAGGGGGCGGCCATCCGTAAGGGGCTGCAACTCGTCACCGGCGACGGCGTAATTATCCAGGACGCCGATCTGGAATACGACCCGGAAGATTACAACGTGTTGCTGAAAACATTTTTGAAAGAACGCCTGAAAGTAATTTATGGCTCTCGTTTCCTGAAGCGGGAAAACCGGCACTCCTCATACTGGTACTACCTGGGTGGGCGGATGGTCACACTGGCAGCCAACCTGCTTTACAACCAGCGGCTCACCGACGAGCCTACCTGCTACAAGCTGTTCGACGCCTCGTTCCTGAAATCTATTCCGCTATCCTGTGCCGGCTTCGAATTTTGTCCCGAAGTGACGGCAAAGGTGGCCGGGCGCGGCATAAAAATCAGGGAAGTCCCTATCAATTATTACCCGCGTTCCATGCATGACGGCAAAAAAATTAAATGGACCGATGGCCTGAAAGCTATTTGGACATTGCTCAAGTACCGGTAAATGATTTTTTTTTCAAATTATTTTGTTTATTCCGGATATTTTCCCGATATTTGCAGCCCCAAATAAATGTGGAAATTAAAAATTACGAAAGATCATGTCACGAATTTGTCAGATCACCGGAAAGAAAAGAATGATAGGCA
>JAIRMK010000153.1 GCA_031258755.1 Prevotellaceae bacterium | reverse complement strand
AAGGGGGCGGTTTAAAAAAAATCACCTATATTTGCATTTTATGCGTCTTATTATCGACATAGGAAATACCACTGCTAAAATAGCGGTCATGCACAAAAACAACTTCCTAACCGTGGAACGCCACAGGGAAGTAACGGTGGAAGTGCTGACTCGTTTGTTGGCGCAATATCCTGTGACGTCGGCTATCTACTCGTCGGTACGTGCCGGGGTCGAGACGGCCTGTGCCGGGTGGTTGAGCGGCAAGGTGAAAAAACTAATTCATTTCACACATAAAACCGCCATTCCTGTTAAAAACCTGTATGGTACGCCCGAAACATTAGGGTGCGACCGTTTGGCGGCGGCTGTGGGCGCTTATACCCTTTTCCCCGCCGCGAACTGCATGATCATTGATTGTGGCACCGCCATTACCATAGATTTTGTGGGGCAGGGCGGAGAATTTTTAGGCGGAAACATATCGCCCGGATTGCAAACCCGCTTCAACGCCTTGCACACAGCTACCGGCAAATTGCCGCTCGGGCAGGTTACCGAAACGCCGCAGGCCATAGGAACGAGTACGGATACGGCTATTGAGGCTGGCGTACTGCAAGGTGCGCGTTACGAAATAGAAGGATATATAGAACAAAACGCCCACGCCCATGTAATTTTTACGGGCGGGGATGCGCTTTTTTTTGCAAAACACATAAAAAGTTCGATCTTTGTAATTTTTAATCTTATTCTTGTAGGACTTAACAAGGTTATTGACTATAATGCATATTATCTCTAAAATACTTCATGGCTTGGCGGTTAAAGGCATTATATGCTGCACTGCAACGGCCGTTTTTGCGCAAACTCAAACTGATGACGCAACGAATACTTTTACCCCCTATTCCCTTTATGGCTTGGGCGACCTGGCAAAGCCCGGTATCGCCTATAACCTGGGCATGGGAGGCGTCGGAACAGGAGTAAGAACACCGCGGGTGATTAATTTTATCAATCCTGCAGCCTTGACGGCGCACGACAGCTTATCGTTCATGTTCGATTTTGGAATTGAAACTCAAAATTACTATTCTGCCAACTATTCTGCCGGCGAAAAACAATATTCCGCCGCAAACAACATGAATATCCACCACATTGTAATGAGTTTCCCCGTATATGACCGTGTTATCGTGGGGTTCGGCCTGCTGCCTTACAGTAGCGTGGGCTACAACATACAAAGAAAGGAGAACCGCGACAGCATAATTGCAGAAACAGGACATACCTATTACCAATATACCGGCGAAGGCGGCATTACCCAGGGCGTGCTGTCAATCGGTGTGCCGATAGGTAAACGCCTGTCGCTGGGCGGACAGGCGCAGTATTATTTTGGCTCTATTGACCGCTATAGCATTGTCGATTTTGAGGCGGGAGCAGGATACTCCGACCTGACTTCGGGACAACTGCTTAAAGTGGGAAACTTCGGATTTGCTTTGGGCGCACAGTACGAACATCCGCTAAAAAATAACTTGATGTTGACCGTGGGCGCTACCTACCAATTTGCCACCAAAATCGGAAAAAGAAAGATTGACTTTGCTTATACCACAACCGGTTCACTGGTTGATACGGTGGCATGGAACACCAATACCGATGACCTTATGTCGCTGCCGGCAACCGTTAGCGCAGGTTTTTCTTTGCATAAATTCGACCGGTGGATGTTCGCCCTCGATTATGTGTTTCAGGACTGGCGAAATTCGGGATTTGAAAATCAATCGCCCACGAAAACCTTTAAAGTAACGCCAAGCCATCTGCTAAGAACAGGTTTTGAATGGATACCCTCGCGAACGGATTTCCGTAATTATTTTAAACGATGCAGCTACAGGGTAGGCCTCAGCTATGAGAATACATACATGCGGTTTTCCGGCCACAACATCAATAACATCAGCGCCACCATTGGCTTTGGCTTTCCAATCAACAGGTGGAACAACAGCGTAAATTTTTCGGCTGAAGTGGGCAGGCGGGGAACAACCAAAAATGACCTGATTCGAGAAACCTATATGAAATTTTCTTTTAGTTTTAGCGTTTACGATATTTGGTTTATCAAACCAAAAATAGAATAATGAATGATGAAATCTTTACACCTTTTTCTTATACTTATAATGAGCTGTTCGACGGCTGTGCAAGCATGGTCGCAAGGCAAATATGGAAGTGATAGCGTTACCTGTGTCACGAACTTGAGCTTTTACAGAGATTATGCCATGCAGGAGAAATATAAAGAGGCGCTTCCTTATTGGAGAAAAGCCCTTCACGCCTGTCCGCCGGCTGCCAGTCAGAACCTTTACATTGACGGGGTTAAAATCATGAAATATTTGATAGATAATACGAGAGACCCCAAACTTCGTCAAGCCCGCATAGATTCCCTGTTTATGATGTATGACCACCGTGCTACATACTTTAAAGTGAATAAAGGGAATGTTTACAAACTGAAAGCCTACGATGTGGTACAGTACATGGGGAATGACGAGGTTATAATATACAAGGCGTTCGAGGCGGCGGTGATGGCCGGCGGCAGCAAAGCGGAAGCGCGTACGATGATTGACGCCATGAACGCTGCGCTGAAACTCTACAACAGCAAGCGTCTTCCTGACAATAATTTCATAGAATTTTACACCAAGCTCCGTGCGTTTGCCGATAAGCAGGCAAAAGAAAAGCCCGATGATGCACAGTCGAAACGCTTGCCCACCGACTTGGAAAATTTGTTTGTGGCAAGCGGCGCAGCCTCATGCGACAAGCTGATTGCCATGTATGAAAAAGAATTTCAGGCTGCACCGAAAAATAAGGAAGTAGTGTCACGTATCCTGCAAATGATGGGATTAAATAATTGCACAAAAAGCAATTTCTATTATCAGATTGTGGAAGCTTATCATAAACTGGAGCCTTCGGCCGGGTCGGCTTATGCCGTGGGGAGAATGTATGCCGTGAAAAACGACATGACCAATGCCGTGAAATACTATAAAGAAGCGGTGGAAAGATCGACTTCCGAAAAGGACAAAGCGAAATATTTGGCGGAATTAGGTATTATTTATATGCAGGAATTTAAAGATCCTGCACAAGCCCTGCAATACGCCCAACAGGCGATGAATAGCGATGCGAAAAACGGCAGGGCGCATTTGCTAAGGGGAATAATATGGGCTAACGAAGACTGTGGCGGCAATGACATTGCAAAAAAAGCAAAATATTGGCTTGCGGTTGATTATGCCGCAAAGGCAAAAAGCCTGGACACCTCGCTAACCGAAGAAGCCAATCAATACATCAATGTATATTCTCGATACTTTCCGGAACAGTCCGACGCGTTCATGTACGACCTGGTTGATGGTAATCCTTATGAGGTGAATTGTAACGGCATGACGGAACGCACAAGGGTGAGAACACGTAAATAATTATGTCGGTAACGAAACAAATCGTATCTGTATTTTACAAAGGAATAGCGCTGTTGGGAGGCGCTATTATTGTCGTCTCGTGTGGCGACGGCGCTGCCGTTCCTCCTATTGAAGATGAGGCCAACACGCCCACCATGCAAGTACGGAAATTTGGCGTAACCTACACGGAATATGGAAGAAAAAAAATGCGGCTCACCGCCCCGTTATTGCTCCGCTACATGATGGCGCCCGAACCCTACAGTGTGTTTCCTGATGGTTTTTTCGTAGAATTTTTTACCACCGAAGAAACGCTGGAAAGCCAAATTACCGCCGATTATGCCCTCTATAAGGAGAAACCGGTGGAAATATGGAAAGCGGTAGGAAATGTAGTGGTTATTAATTATGAAAAACAACAAAAACTGTTTACAGACACCTTGTATTGGAATCGGCAGGAACACACCATTTATACTACAGCGCCGGTACGCATCGAAACAAAAGATGGCATCACCAATGGTCGAAAGGGCATGACGTCCGACGAACATTTTACCAATTACGAAATCCGCGAAATAGGCGACAGCCACTTGTATTTTGATGACCTGCAGCATGAATCTCCGGCAGATTCGTTGCCGCCACTTGAAAACGCTACTTTACCCGTTCCATAATTTCTTGTTTTTCATCAATTTGTTAATCGCAAAAAAAAGAAAAGCAAAGAGAAGCGTGTATCATTGGCAAAATTTAGTATCTTTGCTTGCTAAATTTTGAGTTGAAGCATATAAATATAACATAAGATGGCAGTTTTAGAAAAAATCAGGGTACGCTTTGGCGTGTTTATTACCGTACTTATCGGACTTGCGTTAATCTCGTTTGTAATTGATGTGAACACCTTGCAAACGGTGATATCCATGTTCTCATCCCGTTATGACGTGGGCTCGGTGGCCGGCAAGTCGATTTCCTATCAGGACTATCAGAAAAAAGTGGATTATTATTCCGCGGTTAATCAAATGATAATTGGCGCCAACTCTTTGTCGGAAGCCATGCAGGAAAGGGTGCGCGAACAGGCGTGGCAAGCCTATTTTCAGGAATACGCATTGAATGCGGAATATGAAAAATGCGGATTGAATGTGTCGGCTGAAGAATTGCTCGACCTCGCTCGCGGGCGGTATATCTCTCCGGTGCTGTACAATGATCCGGTCTTTACCGATGAAACCGGCGAGTTTAGCCGTACTGCCGTAGTGAATTTTGTACAAGGCATCAACAGCGATCCGTCAGGACAGCGCGCCATGTATTGGAACTATGTGGAACAACGCATGAAAGACGCCCAACTGGCGGAAAAATATGTCGCGTTGCTGGGACAAAGTGACTACCTGAATGTGTTGCAACTGAAAGATGCCGTGAACAGCCGGAACACGATTGCCGATATTAGCTACATCGTGCAGCCCCTGGGCTTCACAGCCGACACCAGCATCAGGGTGACGGAAGCCGACTTGACGGCCTATTACAAGAAAAACCGGAAAAACTTTGAACAGGAAACCTCGCGTGATGTGGAATACGTGTCGTTCCCGATAGACCCGTCGGATGAAGATATCCGCCTGACGGAAGAAGACGCCGACAAAATTTTTGAAGAATTTAAAACAGCCGACGACCTGAAACAGTTTGTTACATTTAACTCCGACCGTTCTTTTGACGACCGTTTCTATAAAAAAGGCGAACTGTCTGAAAAATTAGATTCTTTCGCGTTTAACGCCACATTAAAAAGTATTCTTCCGGTATATCGGGAAGATAATACGTACATCATGGCGCGGGTAGCGGCCATCAGAAATATGCCCGACTCGGTGCAGGTGCGTCACATTTTAATTTCACAACAGGGACGGACAAAAGAAGCCGTGAACAAAACAGCCGACAGTTTGGTTACCATACTGGAAAGAGGCGGGAATTTCGGTTATCTGGCGCAACAGTATTCTATCGACCAGGTGGCCAACCGCAGCGAAGGCGATTTGGGCTGGATTAAACAGGGCTCGCTTATCTCGGCAATGAAAAATTTTGAAGATACGTGTTTCATCGTGCCGAGAAATAAATATTTTAAGGTAGAAGGAAATTACGGCGTGCACGTAGCGCAGATCACGGAGCGTAGTGCGGAACACAAGAAAGTGAAGTTGGCCGTAGTGGAAAAAGTAGCGGAAGCCGGAAAAATCACCATACAAAGTTTATTCATGCAAGCCAACGAATTGGCCGCGTTAAGCCTTAACAACTACGACGAATTTGTGCGGCTGTCGAATGAAAAAGGATACATCAGGGTGCCTGCTTACAAAATCATGGAATCTGATAAAACCGTGTCGACATTCGCCAACGCACGCGAACTGGTGCGATGGGTATATGAAGCGAAAGACCGCGAAGTGTCGGCCACGTTGAATTTGAACAACGAATATTTTTTGGTAGCTGCCGTAACGGAAATCCGCGAAGCGGGCATCGCGCCTTATGAGCAGGTACGTGTGGAAGTGGAACAAATCGTGCGTCGTGAAAAACAGGCCGAAGTATATGCACAGCGCATCAAAGAAGCCATGAACGGCGCTTCAAGTCTGGAAGCGGTGGCCGAAAAATTAAATGTAACCGTAGAAAAAGCGTTGGATGTATCGTTTGGAAATGCTTCCATCTCGGGCATAGGCACAGAACCGAAGTTGGAAGGCGCCATAGCCGGCGCGCCGGTGAATACCCTCTCCGGCCCGGTGAAAGGAATAAGCGGCGTGTATGCTTTCACAGTTGATACGCGTGAAACCGGCAGCGCCTATACGGAAGAAGATGAAAAAATGCGCCGTCGCCTTGATTATACGCAATACCGCATGTTTGATTTTATTTCAGTGTTGGAAAAAACCAAAAATGTCGAAGACTGGCGTTTCAGGTATTTTTAGTGGAAAACATCTTACACCGGCTCACCCGCTCGGACTATAAACACGGCTTTACCACGCCGGTCGTCCAGGAATTTATTCCCAAAGGATTAAACGAACATGTAATCCGGTTGATTTCTTCAAAGAAGGAAGAGCCGGCATGGATGCTGGAGTTTCGCATGGCGGCCTATCACAAATGGCTTACGATGAAAATGCCGGAGTGGGCGCACCTCACCATTCCACCTATCGACTATCAGGAGATTATTTATTATGCCGCGCCGCAAAAAAACGCCACTGCGCCGGAAGGCGTCGATCCGGAGCTGGCCGCCACTTTTGATAAATTGGGCATCCCGCTTACGGAGCGCGATTTGATGACCGGCGTGGCTGTGGATGCGGTATTCGACAGTGTGTCGGTGAAAACGACCTACCGCGAATCGCTGGCCGAGAAAGGGATTATCTTCTGCTCATTCAGCGAGGCGGTGCGCGACTATCCCGACCTGGTGAAAAAGTATTTGGCGAAAGTAGTGCCGGCCGGCGACAACTATTTTGCAGCGTTAAACAGCGCAGTGTTCAGCGACGGCTCATTTTGTTATATCCCGAAAGGCGTGCAGTGCCCCATGGAACTGTCGAGTTATTTCCGCATCAACGCTAAGGGCACCGGCCAGTTTGAACGCACGCTGATTGTGGCCGACGAAGGAAGCAGCGTGAGCTATCTGGAAGGATGCACGGCGCCGCAGCGCGACGAAAACCAATTGCACGCCGCTGTGGTGGAAATTATTGTCATGCGCGATGCCGATGTGAAATATTCCACCGTGCAAAACTGGTATCCGGGCGACAAGGAAGGGCGCGGCGGAATTTATAACTTTGTCACGAAGCGCGGCCTCTGCAAAGGCGAACACAGCCGCCTGTCGTGGACGCAGGTGGAAACAGGCTCGGCCATCACATGGAAATACCCAAGCACTATTTTGCAGGGCGACCATTCGAGTTCGGAATTTTATTCGGTGGCCGTAACAAACAACCACCAACAGGCCGACACCGGCACGAAGATGATTCACATCGGCAAAAACACCCGCAGCCGCATTGTGAGCAAAGGCATCTCGGCGGGCTTCAGCCAAAACGCCTACCGGGGACTGGTGAAATTTACACCGAACGCCACCCACGCCCGCAACTTCTCGCAATGCGACAGCCTGCTGCTCGGCAGCCACTGCGGGGCACACACGTTCCCCCACATCGAAAACGAAAACGAAACCGCCGTGGTGGAACACGAAGCCACCACCTCAAAAATAGGCGAAGACCAGTTGTTCTACTGCAACCAGCGGGGCATTGCCACCGAAGACGCCGTGGGGCTTATCGTGAACGGCTATGCCCGCGAGGTGTTGAACAAATTGCCCATGGAATTTGCCGTAGAAGCCCAGAAATTACTCCAGATTTCCCTCGAGGGAAGCGTGGGATAATTGCTTTTTTGAAAAAAAGCATCTATATTTGTAAGATATATTATTTGGAAATTTATGTTTATCAGGGAAATTTATATACAACGCCGGCTGCGCTTGCGCGAACAAATGAAGGAAGGCCTTGTTTTGCTTTTGGGCAATCACGAGGCGCCTATGAATTACACGGCGAACGCCTATCGCTTTCGTCAAGACAGTTCCTTTCTTTATTTCTTTGGGTTGGATGAGCCCGGTCTGGCTGCCGTCATTGACCTTGATGCCGGCGCCGAAACGCTTTTCGGTGAAGAAGTCACCATGGATGATATTGTATGGATGGGGCCGCAACCCACCATGCGTGAAAAGGCCGATAGCGTGGGTGTGGCAGCTGTGTCGCCTTTCGGAAAATTATCCGAAACAGTGCAACAGGCCGTAAAAAAAGGCCGCCCGGTACATTTCTTACCGCCATATCGTTCGTTTAACAAAATATTGTTGCAGGATTTAACGGGCATAGCGCCTGCCGCACAAGCAGCGGGCGCCTCGGTGGCGCTTATTAAGGCGGTGGTGGCGTTGCGGGTTCGGAAAGAAGCGTGTGAAATTGCCGAGATGGAAAAGGCCTGCAAGGTAGGCTATGACATGCATGTAGCGGCCATGACGATGTGTCGTCGCGGCGTGAAAGAACATACGATAGCCGGTTTTATTGAAGGGAAAGCCATTGCCGATGGCTACATGCCTTCGTTTCCTGTTATTCTTTCGCAAAACGGAGAGACGCTGCACAACCACGACCACAGCCAAATCCTTACCGACGGTCGGCTGCTCGTGATTGATGCGGGCGCTGAAACAATATCGCACTATGCCTCTGATTTTACCCGTACGCTACCGGCCGGCGGACGGTTCACGCCGAAGCAAAAAGAAATTTACAACATTGTACTTGACGCTAACAACTATGCCATAAACACGGCAAAACCCGGCATTACTTACGCCGGCGTTCACCTTGGGGCGGCTAAGATTATTACGCAGGGTTTGCAGGCGTTGGGCCTTATGACAGGCGATATCGACGAGTCGGTGGCGGCCGGTGCGCATGCGTTGTTTTTCCCTCACGGCCTGGGTCATCAAATAGGCTTGGATGTGCACGACATGGAAGATTTGGGTGAAAATTACGTGGGCTACGATGACGACACGCAACGTTCCGAGCAATTCGGATTAGGCGCTTTGCGCATGGGACGTGTGTTGCACGAAGGTTTTTGCATTACCGTGGAGCCCGGCATATACTTCATTCCCGCCTTGATTGAACAGTGGAAACAGGAAAATAAGCTCGGTCAATTTATCAATTATCAGAAAGTAGTGGAATACATCGGTTTCGGCGGTATCCGCCTTGAGGACGATATTCTCGTCACGCCGACCGGGTGCCGCCTGCTGGGCGAAAAACGTATTCCCATAACTATAGAAGAAGTAGAAACAGTAATAAACTCTTAATCGTGATTTATGAATAAACAGCGTAAACCGTCATCTACCTTTCAAAAGAAACAACATGCGGCCATTTCCGCTGCGAGCGTTCAGGGGAAAAACTCCGCATTACCGTTCATTCAGCAGGGTGTGGCTTTACCTAAATGGGTGTATGGCCTTATCCTGGCCTTGGTCTTTGCATTTTACGGCAACACCCTGTTCAACCATTATGCCCTTGATGACACGATGGTGATTACGCAAAATGAATTTGTAAAAAGAGGCGTGAGCAATATTCCGAAGATATTAAAGTATGACACCTTCAATGGTCGTTATGGCACGGTGGCGATAAATCTTCCCGGCGGGCGCTACCGCCCTTTGTCGGTGATTACACTGGCTTTGGAATATGAGCTGTTCACCGATGCGGAAACCAAACAGATTATTCAGGATAAGTTAGACCAGGGTAAGAATGACGACGATGCAGCCTTGCTGGTAGAAACGCCGCTACCCTACGTCAATCACTTGGTAAATATTCTGCTATATGCCATTACCGCGTGGGTTTTGCTGCTCATCATGCTGCGTCTTTTTCCACTCGAATCGACAACCGGCTGGCGGGCGCTGTTCAATATCCCGGTGCTTACGGTGATCTTCTTTGTGGCGCACCCTGTGCATAGCGAAGTGGTGGCGAATATCAAGGGGCGCGATGAAATTATGACACTGCTGGGCGCATTGTGCGCCCTGTATTTCACCCTCCGTTGGCTTGATACAAAGAAATTGAGCGACATGATTTACGCTTTCCTTGCCTTTTTGCTGGGGCTATTTTCCAAAGAAAATGCCATTACGTTCTTGGTGGTTATTCCCATCACGATGTATCTCATCAAGCCGTGCAGCATGAAATTTATGATATGTAGCCTGTTGTCGGCTGTGCTGGTTTTCCCTTTCTTTAAAGGAAATGCCGGGTTGTTTTTCGTGGCGGCTATTCCGCTCTTAGTGTGCCTTTTTATATCCGAAAAAGACAAGCGCTACACAATGGCGATGCTGCCTTTGTATCTTGCCGCTTTTATATTCCTTCTGGCGCGCCAGTCGGCCATTAACCTTGACCCGCCGCCCGAAAAAGAATTGATGAATAACCCCTTCATGTACATGTTGCCCGGTCAGAAATGGGCCTCCATCATTTATGTGCTGGGACGTTATTTGTGGCTGCAAATCTTCCCTTATCCCCTCACCACCGATTATTACCCCTATCATATTCCCATAATGAGCTTTTCGGATGTGAGCGTTATTCTCATCACCCTGTTTTATGTGGCGTTAGGTGCGTTTACTTTTTGGGGCGTTTTCAAGAGAAACAAATATGCGTATGCCGTAGTGTGGTTTATCGTTCCGCTTTCCATCGTGTCGAATATTTTTGTGCAGGTGGGAACGTTTATGAACGAGCGGTTCATCTACATTTCATCTATCGGCTTTTGCATGGTGCTGGCCGATTTTCTGATTTACCAGTTGCCGAAATGGTTAAAGCAAAAGACCCTTTACCAGGGTGTGGTAGCCTGTTTCATGCTGGTGCTGTTGTGCCTTTATGGCGCAGATACGGTGGCGCGCAACAAAGCGTGGCACGACGATTTTACCCTCTCTACCACCGATGTGAAAACGTCGCCCAAGAGCGCCAAAGCCAATTATGACGCCGCACGGGTGTATAATATCGAAATGCAAACGGCGACCGACAGCACTGTGCGGGATTCCATCACCCGGTTAATCAATAAATATTCACGGCGGGCGGTGGAAATTCATCCCAATTATGAAAATGCGTTGCTGCTTTTATCATGGTCGAATGGTGCGCTGGGCCAGCCTCCCGACTCTTCAATTAAATATTTGCTGCGGCTTATCCGTTGGAACAAGCATAATCCCTTTGCCCTGGATGCGTTGACTATGGCTACGTCAAATTACCCCAATGTAGAGCAAAAGGTTAAGATTTGGGAATATGTAGCCAAGCTTGTCCCTGACCGGTTTGAGCCGAATTTTAATATGGCGCTTATTTATGCCGGTTTGGGACGTTTTCAAGATGCTTTACCTTATTTTGAGAAAGCCGTAAAGATTAATCCCGAGCATGCGCAGGCGCTTATGGGTGCCGGTGCGATGTATGCCAATACGGAAAAGTTTGGCAAATCGGTGGAAATGTTTGAACGAGCGGCTAAGCTTACCCCCAACGATACGCTTGTTTACATCAACCTCTGGCGAACATACTCCTCTGTGGGGGATGGTGCGAAGGCACAAGATGCATTAAACAAATACTGGGCATTGAAAGCCACACCACCGGCACAATAAATAATAACATAATTTAACATTTTTATATTTGGATTTAAAAAAAAAGTATTTACATTTGTCCCCGAAAGGCTATTCGTTCTTTTTAATACTTGTTGGCGCTCGCTTTTAGTACTCTTTTTTAAGAAAACCTGCGAATTTTCTAAATGATATGTTGGAGGAATAAAGTTAGCGCCCACACGTTTCTTTTTCCAATCCAAATTTGCATTTTAGAAAGACAGGTGTGGGCCTAAATTTATTTAACATATCTGGTTCCGCAGGACCATCTTAGGAAAATAAATTATCTACGGGCTCGCGCTAC
>JAIRMK010000029.1 GCA_031258755.1 Prevotellaceae bacterium | reverse complement strand
CTTTCAATGCCAAAATAAAAGCGTTCAGAGCTTCACTCAGAGGCGTAGTAGATATGAAATTCTTCCTCTTTAGATTAGCTAAAATTTATGCCTAAACACAGGGTTTTGCGAGTGAGCCCGCTTAACGCCACAAGGATTGTTTTTCAAGTAAAAAAAGTCAGGCAATCTTTTTCGTAATTGCCTGATTTTCCTTTGGTGGAGATTGTCGGAGTCGAACCGACGACCCCCTGCTTGCAGGGCAGGACCCTTACAACAAAGTGATAGACTGGATAGACGCCGAATTGCAGGACGCTGCAAGCAAACTGCCCGCCTATTACAACGAAAGCCGGAAATATGGCCGGGCTACGTCGGTCATGTGCATGGCCGTGCGGGCAAGAATGTTGCTTTTTGCAGCCAGCCCGCTGGTAAACGGCAACCAACGTCCTGCTTATGCCAATTATGTGAACAACAAAGGCGAGAATGTTTTCGATGCCCAATACAAGCCCGAGAAATGGGAGCGGGCAGTCGATGCCTGCAGAGAACTTATTGAGTTGGCCCATAACAACGGATATGCGCTTTACAAAGAATACAACGCCGACGGCACTATCGACCCGTTCCTGTCATACAGCAACATGTCGTATAAAGAGTTCAAGGATGGTAATAAGGAAATACTCTTTGCACGTCCTTTCGATTGTAACTACAATGAACATAATAAGCATGCCACCCCTTTCAACTCTTCGGGCAACGGAGGGTTTGGGGTCAACCAGACGCTGGTCGATGCTTTCTTTATGAAGAACGGACTGCCGCCTATACTTGGGTATAACACCGACGGATCACCGGTTATCAATACGGCGTCCGGCTATTCGGAAACAGGTTTTTCTACTGCAGACGAACGCCGGAAAACCAAATGGATAGAGGCTCAAGGCGCCTCGTCCAACAATACCGAAAATCCGGTGACCAACACCGGCACTTTTAATATGTATTGCAACCGCGAACCGCGTTTCTATGCCTCTGTATTATTCGACAATGCATACTACAGAATTAGCAACAGGCGTGTGGAATTTTATGCGGGCGGTGTTGATAACAATGGCACCCAAGACTCCCCCGAAAATGGCTACCTGGTACGTAAAAGGGTACATCCGAATGTGGACAGGAAAAATGGCGTAATGCCTTATCGTCCGGGCATTCTCTATCGGCTGGGCGAGGCCTACCTGAATTATGCCGAAGCGTTGAACGAATGGGATCCCACGCATCCCGACATACTGTTTTACCTGAATGAAATCAGGGAGCGGGCCGGCATACCCACCTACGGCTCTAGTGTGGATGAGATTCCGGCGCCTGTGGGACAGGACGAAATGCGCAAAGCCATCTACCGCGAACGCAGGGTGGAGCTGAATTGCGAATTTGCCGTCCGTTTCGACGATATCCGGCGCTGGGATAAGGTGGAAGAATTGCTGAAGGGCGATGTATATGGAATGAACCGTTACGGCAGGAACAGAAGTGATGACCCGGCCAACACCAGTCCTTTTTATGTGCGTACGAAATGTACGCCAAGAGCGTTTACGTGGAAAAATAGCTGGTTTCCGATACACCAAAACCAAATTGACAAAAACCCCAATCTGCGGCAACTGCCCGGCTGGAGTGGCGAATAATTTAAAGATTTAATAATTCAAAGATTTAAAAATTCCATTAAAAAAATGAAAAATATATATTATTGGGCAGGAATAGTAGCGGCAGGAGCATTGCTGCTCGCCTGCGAGAAATCAGAGGAAGGGGCCAAAGGAACGCCTTTGGCCATCACTGGCCCCACTGAAAAAGTAACGCTGTTGGGTGCAAACAAAAATGAAACGGCGGTCACTTTTACATGGAATAAAGGAATTGAACGGAATCCTACCGATACCATTACCTATATCTTCAGGATGGACATCGCCGGCAACAATTTTGCTACAGCCAGCCCGAGGGATACCGTCACCGACTTTACCAAAAGTTTCACGGTAGGTGAATTAAATGAGTTAATCACACAACTGTGGCCGGTATATCCGGGCGAAGAAGTGCTGTTAGAAGCCCGCGTGGTAGCCAATGTCAGGGGCGATAAGTTCGTGTATCCCGAAATTGCGATAACCGCATTCTCCGTAGTTACTTATGACCCGGGCCGCGTTGACGACGGAGAACCTATAGGATATACGTACTTCGCAGATGATTTTTCTTGGATGACGCATTATGGCGGAAAAGATGATGTGGGGAGTATAGTAGATAACAACAGCGCTGTGGCTTTAAGCACATTGAATATGTACTCGTATAGCAATGCCGATGCGGGGATAAATAGAGGTGACCTGGTTGCCGACTTTATTGCTCATGGCTATACGGACATTAATCCGACTGCGGAAACTGTTTATTTTGCATCAGATTATTTGAAATTTGGAAGAACCGATGTGCAGTCAGGAATACAAGGGAGTCTTCCTATGATTGCACAGGGAAAATCAACCAACGTTACGTTGACCTTCGATGCCACGCCTTGTATAACCGGGAGCAAAAATTATGATGATGTGCTTCTTGTGGTGGAAATAGACGGTCCCGGCGCTGTGGATGTGGACGATAAAATAACCAAACGGAGCGCTGAACTGGATATACAGCAAGTGGATAAAACGTTCCCATGGGCGTGGAAAACAAAAAGCGTCGTGCTTTATGGCATTACGTCTGCCACTAAAATAACGATAAAAACCAATAAATCAGGTACCGATAGCGGAACATTCCGCTATTATTTCGATAACCTGAAATTTGAAAAACACAGCGAGGTTACGCCGTAATAATAACAGCGAAGTTAAGCCCGTTAGCGCCGATGGTACTGCTACATCAAGTGGGAGAGTAGGTCGCCGCCTAACCTTACAGACACGCCTTGCAAGAAATTGCGGGGCGTGTTTTCTTTTAAATGAGGTTCGGTGTTTGTGAGGGAAAATTATTTTTAGTATTTTTGTGGTGGCAAATAAATTATGATTATGGAAGCAGTCATTGAAAAATGGGGAAATGGATTGGGGATAAAAATTCCCAACTTTTTAATCCGCGAATTAAAATTAA
>JAIRMK010000017.1 GCA_031258755.1 Prevotellaceae bacterium | reverse complement strand
ATCATTATCACCATTATTTTCAATTCATGTGTTTTCATGTGTCAAATAAAGTTTAATCTTCTATCACCATCGGGTCGTTTAGCAGTTCTGCCATGCGGCGGTCGCGGGCGGCTTTTGTTAGGAATTTTTCGAGCGTTTTCCACTCAAAAATGCCCTGTTGCTTATGTTTTATCCGGGGCGCCGGATGGTCGTCGGCCCGGATGATGGTGAAGCCGGCGGCGATTACTTTTAGTTGAGATGTTGCGTTCATAAATTATTGTTCATAGTTTGTTCCCATAATTTTTTGAGGTTATTATTAAACTGGAAGTGCTGACACCTCATGTGGCTGTAAACTTCTTCAATGCCTTCCCGCCAGCAATAGAAGAGGTCGCCGTTAGGTTTTACGTAGCGGCAGTTCGGGCAGGAAATAAGGGTTTTCAATGCTTCTGTTGTGTTCATGGTTTTTTATTTTATTTCTGTTGTTAATTCTTCCAAAAGCGCATCGGCATATTTTATGCATTCTTGCGCCATTGGGTAGTTGTAGGAAGAGGTTCCATACTTCGTAAGCCATCCCTGCATAGCCAACCCCGCAAAGTATTCGCGCTTGGTTAGTCCGGCAGATGTTGTTACATCATACGGGGGCTGTTCAGAAGCTAACATGTTTTCATTAAAATTCATTGTAGGTTGCGCCGGCTGGCGTCCTAATCGTTTTGCTTTTTCAGTCATATTATTGTTTTTTATAAATTACTTACAAATTCACGGAGTTCGGCTTGATAGGTTACGCTCTCGCGTTCCTCTGCTTCTTTTAGCTCCCGATATGTATAGGAAAAGCCGTATTTCTTTACATGTTCTACCCAACGTGTATAATTTTTTCATTTTAGTGTTTTGAACATTTTATGGATGGCAGATTTCTTTTGCTCCAAATCAGGATGCGTATAGACATTCAGTGTGGTAGAGACATTCGAGTGTCCGAGCAATACACTGACTGTCTTTATATCCACATTAGCGTTGATACACCTTGTCGCGAAGCTGTGCCGCAATCCGTGAAATTTCATACGCGGCAAACCTAATTTAGCCATCAGTTTTCGATAGTAAATCCTGAAGGTTTCCGGCTCTGTCGGCTTATCATCATTGGTCAACAAATAATTATCGGATTTAACTATTTTCATTAATGGCTTAAGTATTTTTATTAAGTCGGGAGATAATGGCACCTCCCGGTTGGAAGATGACGTCTTCGGGTCGTCCATTATTACTTCCGTCCTCCGCCGGCCGCCTTCTATTATATATATACGCTGGATTGTTTTTTGAACAGTCAGAACGCCGCGCTCCATATCCACGTCGCTCCATTGCAGGGCGCATAATTCGCCAATTCGCACCCCGGTGCTCACGGCAATGAGTATTCCGAGGTTCCTGAATGTAAAGTTGTCGCGGAGATACGCGATAAGCGTATTCGTTTGCGCGACCGTCAAGACTTCCAGTTGCTTATTTACATTTTCCGCCGGAAATACGATGTCGTCAAGTGTTTGGTAGTTAAATATATTTTGTTTCTGTCCGAACTTCAGTATCATCTTTAGAACTATCAGTATATCGCCCGCTGTTTTCCTGCTCAAACCCTCTTTCATCTTTTGCAGCACAAAGTCCTGCACCGCATTTTCGGGTATTTCTTCTTCATTCCCAAATCGCGGGAGCAGATGGTTTTCAATAAGAAGTTGATAAGCCGACATGCTTGAGCGCTTCACAAACATTTGTTTGTATTCGACCCATTTGGAGGCTAATTCACGAAAATTCATGGCTCGTATATTGATGAATAAGTATGAATAAGTGTTATTTAATGAGTTTAGATGAACAAACCAGCGCGTCGCCGGCGATGGTGTCTTGGATGCCAGCCTGCCGGATGATTTCGGTGGCGCGGACATTGATGGGCAATTCTTCAAATTTGCCTTCCTCATTGACAACCATTACCAGGCTATCGCTGATAAATACCATTTCGATATATCCGCCGACAAAGGATTGCAGTTCCTGTAGGCTGAAGTTCTTTTTGTTTTTTGGGGCAACGGTTTTCTGTGTGCCGTTGGCGCAGTAGAGAATGGGGTCTGTTTTCATATGTAACTTTTAAAATTCAGCGAGCGCTTTTCTTGCAGCTATTTCTTTTGCCACTTTTTGATTATTCCCAACCGCAAGATATTCTCTACGGTTAGGTAGAATTATTGAAACCTTTACCACTGGACAGTGGTCAGGCCCTGTTTTTCCAAGAACATTTGTAATAATGGATTTGCCCCATTTTCTTTGACATTTTTCAGCCAATTCTATAATGGGATTTTGATATTCTTCGTTGCAGGGATTATACCTTCCCTGGCCTTGTGCTATGCCCGTTTCCAAAAATTTTTTTGCCGCATCAACGGCAAAATGAATTTCAGACTGTTTTACCCGCCGGGTTTTCCGTTCTTCAATCCATTGCTGGAGTTGAGGGTCTTCGGACGATATTTTAAATTTATCGCCGTCTTCTGTGAACGTTAAAGTAATGCCGTTCACTACATTTTTAGTAATTTTCATGATTTTAATTTTTTTGTTTGTTAGTTGTCTTTATAAGGCAGGCGGACAGTGCGCATGTCCACCCTGCTCCGTTCTTCCGGCGGAGAGACCGGGCCGCCGGTAATGGTAATGTTTTTCCGCATCACCCGGAGGCGGTCGCCGGGACGATGGGTATGGGTGAACTCCAATAGCCGGATAAGTACGCGGCTATTGATATATCCTTCAACAATGCACTTGGCATTGCTGTA
>JAIRMK010000194.1 GCA_031258755.1 Prevotellaceae bacterium | reverse complement strand
GTATTGGTGCTCATCGACGGTCACCCGCAATACATGGGCGTCATGGGGCATCACATGCCTGATGCTTATGTGGCTTCAGATGTAGAAAAAGTAGAAGTGGTTCGTGGCCCGGCGTCTATCCTGTATGGCAGTAATGCCATGGGCGGTGTGGTGAATATCATCACCCGGGCGCCACACACCGACGGCTGGAACGCCAACGCCCGCCTGATGTATGGCTCTTACAACACCCAAAAATATATGGGGAACACAGGTGTTAAAACCGGGAAATTCGACGCTTTTGTTTCGTTGAACCATGACCGCACCGACGGTTATCGTCCCCGCTCCGATTTTCACATCACTAATGGTTATGCCAAGTTGGGCTACAAGCTTTCCGATCATTTCAAACTATGGGGTGATGTAAGTCTTGCCTCTTTCAATGTGCAAAATCCGGGTCCGGAAGCGGCGCCAATGTTCGATAATATTGCCGATATTCTTAGGGGAGTGGCTTCCGTATCATTGGAAAATAATTATGAAAAAACCCTTGGGGCCTTGAAATTCTTTTATAATTTTGGCGACCATGAAATTAATGACGGACATAAAGAGGGTGAGCCGCAACCTAATTATTATTTTCGGTCTAAAGATCATAATTACGGTATTGTGTGGTATCAGGTGTTTCAACCGATAAAGGGCAATATGGTTACCATAGGTTTTGATTTTAAAAATTTCGGCGGCAAGGCTTGGGACGACTACCACGGTCATGCGCCTGATGAGGTGAATGTGGATACCTCTTTGTATGAAGTCGCGGGTTATCTTATTATGCAGCAGACGTTGTTTGAAAAGGTAACACTGAATGCGGGTGTACGTTTGGAACGTAATGAGCGATTCGGACACGAGTGGATTCCGCAGGCGGGACTGGCCTATCGGCCATGCCGGCATACTGTATTGAAAGCCTCTGTTTCCAAGGGTTTCCGCAGTCCGAATATTCGCGAATTATATTACAAGGCAGGCTGGGCGGGCGCCAATCCTGATCTCGAGCCCGAACGCATGTGGAATTATGAAGTTGCCGTGGAGCAAACATTTTTCGATGGCCGCCTTGCATTGGAACTTGCCGGCTACCTTGCCGATGGAAAGAACCAGATACAAACAGTGGGCTCATATCCCAATTTCAGAAATGTAAACACCGGCGAGTTTTTGAATAAAGGATTTGAGTTTTCTTTCCGGTGGCATGCCCTCAAAAACTTCAACCTGCAAGGTAATTATTCCTATTTGCACATGGACACGCCGCTTTTGTACTCGCCCGAACACCAAATCTTCCTTGCGGCCAATTACCGTTTAAATCGGTGGAATTTTGGCGCTAACTACCGGTTTATCGACGGCCTATATTCCGAAACCGGCGCCAGTCCGGCAATTGAAACCTTTGCGGTGCTTGACGCCAAGGTGTCCTTTCAGCCGCTGCAATGGCTCGGATTTTTTATAAAAGGGGAAAATCTTACCGGTCGCGACTACCAAATTCTTACCGGTTATCCGATGCCGGGGGTTACGGTGTTCGGCGGAGTAAACGTGTCGCTACGGTGATTTTCTAAAAAATGTTTATATTTGTGTAAAAAAGCGCTATGGAACTTTCATTAGACCTTAACAAACGATATACTTACGCCGACTATTACACATGGTGGGACAATACACGCAGGGAATTGTTGGACGGATTGATTAAGCTGATGTCGCCCGCACCTGCGGCGCAACATCAGGAAGTGCTTCTAAAACTATCCAGCGAATTGTACCATCTCGTTAAAAAGAACAAAGGGAAGTGCAAAGTCTTTTCAGCGCCCTTTGACGTGCGGTTGCCGAAGAACGGTGAAAGGGAAGATAACCGGATTAATACTGTTGTGCAGCCCGACATTTGTATCGTGTGCGACCCGGCAAAAATTGACCGCCGTGGATGTCTCGGCGCTCCCGACTTTATTGCGGAAGTGCAGTCGCTTTCCACAAGTAAATATGACCTCACCGAGAAGTTCGCCCTCTATGAAGCGTCCGGCGTGCGCGAGTACTGGGTGGTGTTTCCGTCGGATGGCGTAAAAGTGTTCCTGTTGCAGCCCGACGGAAAGTATGACGAGGGAACGGTGTATGAAACCGGAACAATACCGGTGCATATCTTTAACGGGCTCGAAATAAATTTGGAGGAAATAATCGGGTAAAATATGATAACAGGTAATGAAATAATACGCAAATTAGAAGAATTGAAGCCCTCTCTTCAGCAGAACTACGCCGTATCAAAGATTGGCTTGTTTGGTTCTTTTGCTAACGGAACGCCCACAGAAAAAAGCGATATAGACCTTTTGATAGAGTTGGAAAAACCCATAGGATGGCGCTTTTTTTCTTTGGAAATGTACCTTGAAAAAATATTTGAAAGAAAGGTGGACCTGGTCACTCGTACGGCCTTGAAGGAGCAAATAGCCTCCTCTATATTAACCCAATTGCATTACATTTAATGAGAGAGAAAGATAGAACTTACAAAATGTTTTTTGACGATCTGCTGTTCGCCATAGATCGTGTTTTTGAGTACACCAAAGGCCATGATTTCACGAGTTTTAAGAAGGATTATAAAACTGTTGACGCCGTAATCCGTAATCTTGAAATTATAGGCGAAGCGGCAAAAAACATACCTTCAGGCATTAAGGAACATCACCCTGAAGTGCCTTGGTCTGAAATGTATTTGTTGTGGAACAAAATATCTCACGAGTATTTTGGTATTGACTATGAAATTATTTGGGATATTATTATCAATTATCTTCCTGCGAATAAGGAACAGATAAAGAAGATCGCAGCAGGAATTACATGACATTGTACTTAATTATAAATACTAATCACCATGAAAAATCTACTCCTTCCGGTGTTTTTTTGTGCTGTGGCTTTTGCAGGCTGTGAACGCCACGCCGCATACGACATTGTTGCGCGTCCGTGTACAGGAAGCGCCAGTGTGAACTACATCTCAAATCGCTCGCCGCTGCTGCTGTCGCAGTATGCCGAAAGCACGGTGAACGCTAAGGCGGGAAAAAGGGAAAATATCTGTCTGGAGCAAACAACGCGGTATCCTTTCAATGAAACGGTGCGTATCGTTGTCCGTGAAGCCAACCGTGTTACCTTTCCGTTGTATCTCCGCATTCCCGAATGGTGCGCCGAAGCCACAGCAAAAATTATTGCCGCCGACGGACAAACAAGTTCTGTAACGGCTCCGGCTGCCCAATACCTGCGCATCGAGCGGACGTGGTCGGCAGGCGATGTGGTGGAACTGACATTGCCGATGCATTTGTCGCTCGACACGTGGGCGCAAAATGGGAACAGCGTCAGCCTGAATTACGGGCCACTGACGTTTTCGCTTCAGATAGACGAAAAATATATCCAAAAGAACAGCGCAAAAACCACGCAGTGGGATTCCGGATGGCAAGCTTCCGCCGATCCTTCCCAGTGGCCGTCTTATGAAATCAGCCCGCTGTCGTCATGGAATTACGGATTAATATTTGATGCTTCGGATTTGACCGCCTCGTTTGAGGTCATCAAAAAAACATGGCCCGCCGATAATTTCCCATTCACTGTAGCGTCCGTCCCTCTTGCCGTCAAGGCGAAAGGTGCAAAAATTCCCGGATGGAAAATCGACGAACACGGCCTTTGCGCTTTTGTGCCGCAAAGTCCTGTGCCGGCCGGCGAACCGGTGGAAGAAATCACCTTAATTCCTATGGGCGCTGCCCGCCTGCGCATTTCGGCTTTTCCGGTAATACGGTGATTTAAATATTTTTATTATCTTTGTGCTAAATTATAAAATGTGTAACTTATGAAGAAAATAATGTATTCTTTGGCGTTTGCACCGCTGCTGTCCGCTTGCGCGGGAGGTAGCAGTGAAGAAGTATCATTGCTCGACAAAGCGGCTTTTGATACGGTAATTAATGGCGAACCGGTGTCGTTATACACCTTAAAATCGGGCAATGGCCTGGTGTTGCAGGTTACCAACTACGGCTTGCGTGTAGTGTCTTTGTGGGCGCCCGATAAAAACGGCCGCTACAGCGATGTGTCGGTGGGTTACGAAAATATTGAACGGTATATCAACAACGAGGGCGAGCGCTTCCTGGGCTCCATCGTGGGTCGCTATGCCAATCGTATTGCCAACGGCGCGTTTAAACTCGACGGTGAGGAATATCACTTGCCTCAAAATAACAACGGGCAAACCCTGCATGGCGGCCTGCACGGCCTCGACAGGGTGGTGTGGCAGGTGGACAGTGTCAGCGCCACGGCTGTGCGCTTTTCATATCACTCGCCCGACGGAGATGAGGGCTTCCCCGGCAACTTGAAAATAGCGGTAGAATACAGCGTAACGCCGGAAAATGAGTTTAAAATTACTTATGAAGCGGAAACCGACAAGCCCACAGTGGTGAACTTGTCTAACCATACGTTTTTTAACCTGAAGGGCGAGGGCAACGGCAGCATCATCGACCACATCCTGACCATTCACGCTGACCACATCACGCCGGTAAACACCGTGCTGATACCTACCGGCGAACTGTTGCCGGTGGACGGAACGCCTTTTGATTTCAGAACGCCTGTGCGCATCGGCGACCGGATTGATCACGACCACCTGCAATTAAAAAATGGCTCGGGCTATGACCACAATTGGGTGCTGGGCGCTACGAAGAAACCGGCCGTTGCATTGGCCGTGACGTTGTATGAGCCCCAGAGCGGACGGATCATGGAAGTATATACCGACCAACCGGGCGTGCAGTTTTACAGCGGTAACTTTTTCGACGGAAAAGCCAACGGCAAATATGGGAAGCCGATAGCCTTTAGAGAATCGCTGGCTTTGGAAACACAGCATTTTCCGGATAGTCCCAATCAACCGGCTTTCCCCTCCACCCGTTTAAATCCGGGCGAAGTATATACGCATACCTGTATTTATAAATTTAAAGTAGCAGAATAAAATGAACGAAAAAAATATCAGAACCGCTTTTGCGGAAAAATATGGCGATGGTAATGTATCCGTTTATACTTCGCCGGGGCGTATCAATTTAATTGGCGAACACACCGACTATAACGGCGGGTTTGTGTTCCCCGGCGCCATTGATAAAGGCATTATGGCTGCGATTAAACCTGCGGGAGACGGAACGGTCAGGGCGTATGCCATAGACCTCAATGAACAGGCGGAATTTGGACTGCAGGAAGAAGATATACCTGCACAAAGTTGGGCAAGATATATTTTTGGTATCTGCCGGGAAATGATAAAACGCGGCGTGAAAGTAGGCGGATTCGACACCGCTTTTGCAGGCAATGTGCCGCTTGGCGCGGGCATGTCCTCGTCGGCTGCGTTGGAAAGTACGTA
>JAIRMK010000191.1 GCA_031258755.1 Prevotellaceae bacterium | reverse complement strand
GCGCCACCTCGCTGGGCGGATTAGTGCTGGATTACGGCTCGTTCGACTGGCAGCAGTCGCGTAAGCTGCGCCCGCTTATTGGCGTGTCGGGCCTGTCGGCGTTCTCCACCAAAATGCGCAGGGAGATACACCGCAACCTCGGCGCTTGCATGACGCCGCAAGTGGCGCACATGCAAACCATGGGGCTTGAAACGCTGGACTTGCGCTACCGGCGCGCAGCCACCACATGCAAGGCGCTGGCGGAAAAAGTGGGCAAACTGGACGGCGTGGTTTCGGTGAATTATCCGGGGCTGCCGGGGCATCCGTTTTATGAGGTGAGCCGGCGGCAGTTCGGCGACACGCCCGGCGCCATGTTCACGTTCGACGTACCATCGCGCGAGGCGGCCTTTGCGTTTATTGACCGCCTACAGTTAATTCGCCGCGCCACCAACCTGTTCGACAATAAAACGCTGGCCATCCATCCGGCCAGCACCATCTTCGGCACGTTCACCGACGAACTCCGCCGGAGCATGGACGTGAGCCAGCAAACTATCCGCATATCCGTGGGCCTCGAGGCGCTCGACGACCTCTACCGCGACATCGCGCAGGCGGTGCAGAGCGCCGGCGTTTAAATTATCGTATAAACGAAAAAGGATGCGTATATTTGCAAAGTAATGATAAAAAATGAAAAAACACAAAATCGGTCTATTCGTACCCTGTTACATTGATATGTTTTATCCGCAAGTGGGAATTGCCACACTCGAATTGCTGGAAAAACTGGGACAGGACGTCGTGTATCCGCCGAAACAAACCTGTTGCGGACAACCGTTAGCTAACAGCGGGTCGGAACAGGAGGCCCTCGCGACTTACCGGAATTTTGTTTGTAACTTCCGGGGGTTTGATTATATTGTAACGCCTTCCGGAAGTTGCGCCTGTCATGTGCGTCACCATTACGCTATTCTGGAACAAACGGAAGACGTGAAAAAAGTACGGGAAACGACCTGTGAATTATGTGAATTCCTGACGGATATTTTGCAAATAGACGACCTGAAGATTCGCTTTCCCCACAAGGTGGGCATTCATAACAGTTGCCACGGACTTCGGGGATTGGGACTGGCTTCGGCTTCGGAACTGATTCAACCGCGTTATTCCAAGTTACGCCGCCTGCTGGAAAAAGCAGAAGGCATTGAACTCGTCGAATTAGACCGGAATGATGAGTGCTGTGGTTTTGGCGGAACATTTTCTATTTTTGAACCGGATGTGTCGGTGAAAATGGGTAAAGACCGGATTGACGACCACGAACGGAACGGCGTCGAAATCATCACCGCCGCCGACATGTCTTGCCTGATGCACTTGGAAGGAATTATCCGCCGGCAGAAAAAAACGATACAGGTCAAACATATTGCCGAAATTCTCAATTGTAACTCATTATGACGACACATGCCCGCAGGGCCAGGCAATTTCTGGCCAATAAATCCCGCGCCGACTGGCACGACCGGACACTTTGGTTTGTACGTCAGAAAAGGGACCGCATAGCCGCTACCGTTCCCGAATGGGAAAACTTACGCGAACAAGCTTCCCGTATCAAAAAAGAGGCATTAGCGAATTTGGATGTTTACCTGGAACAATTAGAAACGGAAGCAATCCGGAACGGCGTGAGGGTTCTCTGGGCGAAAGACGCCGGGGCGTTTAACCGGATTGTCCTGGATATTATCCGGCAACACGGAGCAAAAAATATTGTAAAAAGCAAATCGATGCTGACCGAAGAATGTGGACTGAACCGTTTTCTTCACAGCAAAGGAATAGAGGTGGTGGATACCGACCTTGGCGAGCGTATTATCCAGTTCAGGCAGGAAATGCCGAGCCACATTGTGCTTCCGGCGATTCACCTGAAAAAAGAAGAAATAGGCGAAACCTTCCATGAGAAATTGGGCACGGAAAAAGGGGCGTCTGACCCAAGCTACCTCACGCAGGCCGCTCGCCGGCACTTACGGGAAAAATTCCTCGCCGCCGACATGGCGCTCACCGGCGTGAATTTCGCCGTAGCGGAAACCGGAACGGTAGTTGTCTGCACCAATGAGGGAAACGCCGATATGGGCGTTCATGCCGCGCCTGTACAGGTGCATTGCATGGGCATCGAAAAAATCATCCCGAAACAGGAAGATTTGGGGATTTTCACCCGCCTGCTGGCGCGAAACGCCACCGGACAGGCTGTTACTACTTATACTTCCCATTACCGGAAGCCCAAGCCCGGCGGAGCAATGTATATCGTGATTGTAGATAACGGACGGTCGAAATATCTGGGACATCCGAAATACAACGATTCATTGAAGTGCATCCGTTGCGGCGGGTGCCTGAACACCTGCCCGGTTTACCGCAGAAGCGGCGGACACAGTTACGGCTATGTCATTCCCGGGCCGATAGGCTCAATTCTTGCACCACAGAAAGATGTACAAAAATACCGGGATTTGCCTTTTGCTTCTTCTCTTTGCGGCTCTTGTTCCAATGTTTGTCCGGTCAAAATTGCCATTCATGAGCAGCTGTATTTTTGGAGGCAGGATTTAACCCGGCAGAAACGGACGTCTTTTATTAAACGTTTTTCCATGAAAGCAACAGGCTTCTTCCTTTCGGAAAACACCCGCTACAATTTTATCGGAATCATGGCGCGGTGGGCGATTCGCTACGTGCCGCGCGGCCTGCTGTACCTGCCTTTCAACGTGTGGGGAAGAGGACGGGAATTACCTGCACCGCCCGCGCAGTCGTTCAAGCAATGGTACAGGAGGAGAGTTAAGAGTTAAGAACTAAAAATTAATATCAGATGAGTAAAGCGGAAATATTGGCGTCGATACGAAAGCAGAAAGGGACGCAAGTAAGTATCCGAAAGATTGCACAGACAGGGGGTTCCGCTTTGTCTGTATCGGAATTACGGAACTTGTTTATTGAGAATTTGAAAGGGGCCGGGGCGGAAGTAGTCTGTTTAAAAAGAGAAGAAGCGGATACTTATATTGCATCTGCTTGGGAAAATGTATTGGATTTCAGCAAACCGGAAGTGATTGCGGAATACCCGGCAACCTGTTCTCTGGAAAAATTGAACAGGATTGAACATGCGGTGTTACAGGGAAACCTCGGTGTTGCTGAAAACGGAGCAATCTGGCTGGAAGACAAAGACCTGCCCCACCGGATTATTCCGTTTATCGCTCAGCACCTGATTTTCACATTGGAGACGAACAAAATTATCGCCACCATGCAAGATGCGTATCAACAGATTGACTTGAAAGATACGGGTTACGGCGTATTTATTTCCGGGCCTTCAAAAACCGCCGACATAGAGCAAAGCCTGGTATATGGTGCGCACGGCGCCAGGGAACTGACGGTTTTGTTGATTTAAAACGCTCAAAACTGTATGTAGGCCACCTGCGATTGCAGATATTCCATCAGTCCGTGTTTGCCGTCTGCACCGCCGATACCCGATTTGCGCCATCCTGCATGGAAGCCCTGCATCCCCTCGAAGTGCTCACGATTCACATACGTTTCACCGAATTTCAAATCTTTGATGGATTGCATAACCGTATTGATATTGGTTGTGAACACTGAAGAGGTCAAGCCATATTCGCAGTCGTTGGCCAGCGCGATAGCTTCCTCGTACTCATCAAACGGCAATACCGGAATAACAGGCCCGAAGACTTCTTTCTGCACAATCTCCATATCCTGACGGCAGTTGCCCAGAACAGTAGGTTCGTAGAAATAGCCTGTTTTCGTATCGGCTTTTTTGCCGCCGGTAAGGACTTCCGCTCCTGCCGCCTTAGCGCGACTAACCATTTCGTCGATTTTCGTTTGTTGGGCCTTGTCGATTTGCGAACTGTAAACCGTGCCGGTTTCAAACGGGTCGCCATATTTTACCTCTTTCATCGCTTTAACGAACTTGTCGATGAATTTATCGTAAATCTTCCTGTGAACGTAGGCTCTTTCCGCGCAGTTACATACTTGTCCGCTGAATATTACCCGCGAATCCACGACACCTTTCACGGCAAGGTCTAAATCTGCGTCTTCAAATACGATAGCAGGCGCTTTCCCGCCCAATTCCAAAGAAACTTTGGTTACATTATCGGCCGATGCCTTGATGATTTCCTGCCCGGCTTCCACGCTTCCGGTGAGCGTAACCATATCTGTAATCCGACTTGTAACCAAGGTATTTCCTAAAGTTTTTCCGCTTCCCGAAACGAAATTTAAAACGCCTTTCGGTAAATCGAGGGTTGCGACCAATTTGGCAAACTCGAAAGTCGTATTCGGCGTATTGCTGCTGGGTTTTAGTACAATCGTGCAGCCGGTAAGCAAGGCCGGCGCCACTTTCCTGGCCATTACAAAGAACGGGAAGTTCCAGGGGCAGATTCCAACCACTACGCCAATCGGTTTACGAAACAAGAAGATGTTTTCGTTGAAGCGGTCGCTGTTGATAATTTCGCCCTCGTAAGTCCGCGCCCAACCTGCGTAATACTCAAAATAGTCGGCTGTGAAATCAATTTCCACCTGGGCCAAAGGCAGGATTTTAGCTTGTTCTTCTACAAGGATTTTGGCCAGTTCCACACGGTTGGCGCGAATTAAATCCGCCATCTTTCTCAAATAACCCGCACGATAAGCTGCTGTTTGCGCCGCCCAGCTCTTTTGCGCTTTTTGCGCTGCTTCCAGCGCCGAGTACGCGTCTTCATCATTTCCTTTCGGTACACGGGAAATTATCTCGCCTGTGTAAGGATTTTCCACTTCAATCCAATCCGAAGAATGGGAGTTGACTAATGAGCCATTGATAAATTGCTGATACGTCTTCATGATTTTTTTGTTTTATATTGTTGAAAAATAACTTATTTGCCAAATAGAATGCGTAAAGGTAATACTTTTTTTTTAACTGACAACAGTCGTGCACACTGCACCCGCTTGCCGGCATGTCGAATTATAAAAAAATCATCGGAAACTGCCAAAAAATTATTATCCGGCGTATCGTGCGCCTTTACTCCTCAATATCAATGTCGATGTACACCTGCGACTCGTTGCCCTCGGTGTCGGTGGCCAGTATGCCGAGGTGGTATTCACCCCCGTGGATGTCGTCGGGAATAGTCAGTGTTTTTTCCACATGCGCGGAAGTTTTTCCCTTTTGGTCGGTGTAAGCTTCCAGAAATTCCCAAGGCTCTTCATGTTCTTCCTCCTCGCCGTCTTCATGGGCGGGGGTAATGCTGAGGGCTTGGCTGTGCGCGTGCTCGTGTCCCTCGCCGGCGTAGTGGATGTCGATTTTGTACGCATTGATGCCCGACGGGTCGTCGAGGCGAAATTCAATAAGAAGTTCGCCACCCCTCGCGAAAGCGGCTTCGTTTTCGGGTTGCAGCAACGTAATTTTAGGACCGGTGGTGTCTTTGTCGTCGTTACAGGCGGCAGCGGCTAATGCGAAAATCGCTACGTAAAGAAAAATTTTTGTTTTCATCATAATTAAATTTAAAATGTATAAAAAAGTTGATTTATGGTAATGACATTTCGAGCGACAGCCGGACATTGCGCCCCGGCTCCGGCACATTCAAATAGCGGTAAAAACTGATATGGTTATAATAAGTCGTGTTGCACAGGTTTTGCAGTTGCAGCGTAACCCTCGCGCCGTCTTTTTGTTTTCCCACCGGAAGGGCGAACGACGCCGACGCATCCACCAATTGATAGCCCGGCGTGACGGCTTCGTTGCGGCTTACGCGACGCTGGGCGGCCGCATAATGGTGCGTTACGGCCAGCCGCATGCGGCGCAGGAAGCCTGCGTCCGGCAACCGGACGCTTAACTCACTGGTGAGGTATAGCGGCGGTGTAAACGGTATCGGGTACCGGCTACGCAAATCGACGGCGTGCACATATTCGGCCGAACTTTCCAAACAGAACCGCCCGGCAAAATCGACATGCAGCTGCACCTCGCCGCCCGTGCGGAAAGCCCGCGACTGTTCATACCGGTAATACTGTCCGGCGTCGGGCAGCCACGAAAACGCGCCCGTGGGATTTAGAAAAATGAAGTTCGGAAAATAGTTCGCAAAACCGCTGGCGGCGCACGATACATGCGTGATGAAGCCCTCGTACTCTTTTTGGAAGGCAAGGTGAAGGTCGGCCTGCCAGGAGCGTTCGGGGCGCAGGGTGCTGTCGCCCAACTCGTGGCGGAACATGCCGTGGTGAACGCCGTTCGAGGCGTACTCGTTGGCTGTCGGCATCCTGAAACTTTTGCCCACGTTCACCTTCATTTCCCACTGCGGATGGGGGCGCCAGGCCAGTCCTGCGCCGAAGCTCGCGTCGCCCTGCGCCTTTTTCAGTGCGGGACTGCGCTGCTGGTACGCTTCCGGCAAATACCGGTCGAGGTGCCGGTGAATGTGTATGCTCCCGGCGTCGTAGCGCAACCCCGCCGTTCCTGTGAGTTTGCCGGAAAAGTGATACCGGTCAATCACGAAAACGCCGGCCGTCAGTTGCTCGAAACGAGGCAGCAGGAAAGAATATCCGCCGGTGCGGTGGCGCTGGTATTCCGCGCTAATCCCCACGCTGAGCAGGTTCGCTGCGGACGAATAGTATTCCCACGCCACGTTCCCCCCGGCGGTTTGCAGGCGGAGTTCGAGCTCCAGATTGCCTTCCGGCATTGGCGCGTAGCCGTGTGTGTGGGGCTGCGAATATTCCCTCCGGAGGTTGTGTTGAAAGCCGAAATCGGCAGACACCTTCTGCGTGCGGCTCAGCTGCACCGTTTGGTTGTACACCGTTTTGAAATGGTTGACCGCCTGATACGGCAATCCGATGTTGCGATAGTCTCCGTCGTCGTCCAGCGCAACGGTAGTGGGCAAACCGTGCGCGCCGGCGAAGAAGCCGGTTTTTGCATGCACGTTGCTTATGGCTACGGACGACGTGTATTTGCCGCTGCTGCGCCCGGCCTGTAAAGCCACGTCGAACTCCCGCCCTGCGGTGTTTTTCAGCACGCCGTCGTGAATCGGGAATGTCCAGTTGAGGTATTGGAACGAGCGGGCAGGCACGCGGTAG
>JAIRMK010000105.1 GCA_031258755.1 Prevotellaceae bacterium | reverse complement strand
AATTTCCTTTATCCTGCGGCCTTATTGGGCGCCGGTTATCGAAATTACAAAAACAAACGGATAAAAAATAATTATTTTTCTTTTGATTCCGAAAAAGAGTTAAAGACCATTGTTAATAATGCTATTCGATATGTCCCTTTTTATAAAAACAATTATACGGCGCCTGTTGTTTCTATGGAAGACTTTAGCCACCGAATTGGTTTTATTGATAAGGCTACGGTAATGGATCATTGGGGAGATTTTCTGCTTCCAAACTTTCCTGAAAATAAAGTTGTAAAGACTACCACAGGCGGGACTTCCGGAAAACCGTTAAAACTCATTATTCCTAAAAACCGTTATATTTTTGAATTGGCGACCATGCATTCGTTATGGCAAAATATCGGTTGGCATGGACAAACAAGGGCAGTCATGCGCAACCATCATTTGAGCAAAAAACAAATATTTAAAATTAATCCCGTTCAGAAAGAAATTATTTTCGATGGATTCAGAACCACCCCGGAATATTATTACCGGATTTATACTGTGATAAAGAGATATAAGATTAAATATATACATGCTTATCCCAGTAGCGCCTGTCAGTTTGCTCATTTTTTATATCAAGAGAAATTGAATTTGGATATTGCCGGATTCTTATGTGGGTCGGAAGGTTTTTTGCCGGAACAGCAGGCGCTTATACAGCAAATGTTGGGATTGCACGTCTATCATTGGTATGGACATTCGGAAAAATTAGTATTGGGGGGTTATTGTAAAAACAGTGATTTAATACACATAGAACCCACTTATGGTTATTGCGAACTCATTGATGAACAGGGGAAAACGGTCAACACAATTGGACAAACAGGCGAAATTGTGGGGACGACATTGCATAATCCTTATATGCCACTCATAAGGTACAGAACAGGCGATTTTGCCGAATATGCAGGCGATTATTGCCCGCATTGTAAACGACATCTGCTTTTGCTGAAAAATATTTGTGGTCATCGGGAGAAAAATAAAATATATAAAAAAGACGGTTCCTATATCACCACCACAGCGTTAAATCTCCATTCCGATTTATACACAAAAATAAACGGAATGCAATATTTTCAAAGGGAGAAAGGAAAATTATTAGTTAAGATAATTAAAGGCGCCGGTTTTACGGATGATATTGCAAACAAATATTTAATGCATTTTCGAAAGTCATTTGGCGATGAAAATAAAGTGGAAATACAATATGTAAGCCAATTGGATAAACTGCCTAATGGTAAATTCCAAATTTTAATTAGCGAATTATAAAAACATGAATCAACTCACTCAAAAATTAGGTTCCGGCGCCATGGTCATTCAGGAGTTGCCCATGCCGCAACTTACGTCAGGAATGGTTTTGGTGCGAAACCATTACTCGCTCATCAGCGCCGGCACAGAAGGTTCAACGGTGAAAGCGGCGCGAAAAAGCCTCATCGGGAAAGCCAAAGAACGTCCACAGCAAGTAAAACAAGTGTTGGAAACTTTGCGGAATCAAGGCATCGTACAAACTTACCGCGCTGTGATGAAAAAATTGGACGCTTATTCTCCATTGGGGTATAGTTGCGCCGGTGAAGTCATTGAAGTGGCCGATGATGTGATAGAATTTAAAGCAGGCGACAAGGTGGCGTGCGCCGGACAAGGTTTTGCTTCTCATGCCGAAGTGGTTTCGGTTCCCGTTAATCTCTGTGTAAAATTGGACGCCGACGCCGATCTTGCGCAAGCTTGTTACAATACGCTTGGCGCTATTGCACTGCAAAGTATCCGGCAAGCCGATTTGCGAGTGGGAGAAACTTGCGCCGTAATCGGTCTCGGTTTATTGGGACAATTAGCGTGTTTACAGTTGAGGGCTTCGGGTGTAAGGGTAGTCGGGATTGATGTGAACGAGAATGCGGTGGCGGTCGCTTCTGCGCATTGCTCCGATTTGGCTTTACCACGAAACACGCCGGGTATAAATGATCAAATCAACGATTTTACAGGAGGATTGGGCGTTGACGCCGTCATTATTGCCGCAGCCACCGACAGTCTCGATCCGGTTAATTTTGCCGGAGCCATTGCCCGGAAAAAGGGAACGGTAGTGATATTGGGCGCAGTGCCAACCGGATTTGACCGCGAGCCGTATTACTACAAGAAAGAATTGAGTCTTAAAATGTCCTGCTCTTATGGCCCGGGGCGTTACGACTTGAATTATGAAGAAAAAGGGATTGATTATCCTGCACCATACGTGCGATGGACGGAAAAACGCAACATGGAAGCATTCCAAAAGCTCATCAGCAATGGCGCTATTGATTTGTCGTACCTTACCACCCATACTTTTGACTTTGACGACGCTCCCAAAGCTTACGATATTGTATTGACGCACAGCGAGCCGTTTTTAGGAATTGTATTAAAGTACAATACTTCTAAAGCGCATCAGCGTAAAAAAATAATCATCAGCGCAAACGAGAAAGCCGGCAAGATTAATTTGGCTTTTATCGGGGCAGGAAGCTATGCACAGGGCAGTCTTCTGCCTAATTTGCCGAAATCCGGTGATATTATACGAAAAGGCGTACTCACTAATTCCGGTACTACGTCGAAGCGAGTCGCCGAACGCTATCAATTTGAATTTTGCACATCTAATGAAGATGATATTATCAAAAATCCGGATATCAATACGCTGTTTATTGCAACCCGCCATGATTCCCATGCTGCGTATGTCATCAAAGGTTTGGAGAACAGCAAAAATATATATGTCGAAAAACCGCTGTGTTTAAATATCGACGAACTTGAACAAATCAAATCGTTATGTGAAGAAAAAAACAAATCGGTAATGATTGGCTTTAACCGTCGTTTTTCTCCTCATGCCATGCTGATTAAAAAGAAAACAGGCACAGGAAAAATGTCGATGATATACAGAATCAACGCCGGGTCTATCCCCTCCGATTCATGGATACAGGATATGAAAACCGGAGGCGGACGTATTATTGGGGAAGTTTGTCATTTCATTGACATGATGACTTATATGTGTGGCAGTAAGCCCGTGAAAGTAATGGCTTCGGCGCTTAATGATTCACAGGGATTGAATGATACGGTGAATATTATCCTTGAATTTAAAAATGGCTCTACCGGAGTAATAGCCTATTATGCCAATGGTTCCAAAGGGCTAAAAAAAGAATATTTTGAAGTTTATGCATCAGGGACTACAGCCGTAATCAACGATTTTAAAGAAGGTTATATTTATAGCAACAAGAAAAAACAGTCGTTGAAATTGTCTTCGCAAGACAAAGGTCAAAAGACGATGCTGGCTGAATTTATGAAAGGACTTAGAAATGGGGAATTACCCATCCCGATGGAGCAGATTTTTGCGGTTACAACAGCTACATTTGCTGTTATTAAATCTATTCAGGAAGGCGGGGCGCCTGTAAAATTTTGAAGTATGCAACAGGAGAATCAAATTACAAAATGTTTTAACCAACTGCGTGCTGCCTGCGAACGAGCGGACTTCAAGGGTTACGACCCTTTTGATGGACTTAACTCTAAATTATTTCAAGCATTGCCTTATATTCGTAGCAACAGGTTATGCCGTCTTGCATGGCTTCAATTTTTCAAGCGAAGTCCAATCAACTTTCGACCGTTTTTGGGTGTGAAGAAAGATTACAATCCCAAAGGATTAGGGCTGTTCCTGTCAGGGTATTGCAACTTGTATAAGGCAGAGCAAAAAGAAGAATATTTGGAGAAAATCAATTATTTAATTGGTAAAATAATGGCTTGTCAGAGCAGCGGTTACTCCGGCGCGTGTTGGGGATATCATTTCGACTGGCAGGCAAAAGCATTCTTTCAACCCAAAGGAACGCCGAGCATAGTAGTCAGTTCGTACATCGCCTGTGCATTATTAGACGCTTATGAAATTTTGCACGATGAAAAATTGTTAAAAACAGCCCGCTCTACCTGCGATTTTATTCTTAATGATTTATTCCGGACGTATGATGCTCAAGGCCATTTTGCATTTTCTTACAGCCCTGTTGATGAAACGCAGGTGTTTAATGCCTCCCTGTTGGGGGGCAGACTGCTTTGCAGGGTATATGCCTTTACAAAAGAACCTGTCCTGATAGAAGAATCAAAGAAGGTGGTAGCCTTTGTCTGTAAACGTCAGCAGGAAAATGGCGCATGGACTTACAGCCCTTTGCCGTTTCATCAATGGATAGACAACTTTCATACAGGATATAATTTAGAATGTATATATACGTATCAAACAGTCAGTGGAGACGATAGTTTTGTAAACCATTTTGAAAAAGGCTTGAATTACTATTTAAAAACCTTTTTTGAAAAAGATGGAATACCCAAATATTACAGTAACTCCCGCTATCCTGTTGATGTACATAATACAGCCCAATTGATTATTACTTTATCCGAAACAGGAAAATTTGAAGAAAATAAAGGATTAATAGATAAGGCATTGCATTGGAGTCAAAAAAACATGTTTGATGAAGAAAAAGGACACTTTTATTATATAAAACAAAAATATTACGCTGTAAAAATTAGCTATATCCGGTGGATTCAGGCGTGGATGTTTCTTGCCTACAGCCATTATATACTAAATACTAAATAAATTATGCAACTTCCTTCAATTAATTTTCTTTCCATTTCCGTTGCCGCTGTTACGATGCAACAAACCGTCCAGTTAGTGGATAATTGCATCCGGAACAACGGCCACATTCAACATGCAGTCATCAATGCGGGAAAAGTGGTAGCCATGCAAAAGGACAGAAAACTGTATGACAGCGTGGTGAATTGTGATTTAATCAATGCCGACGGACAAAGCATTGTGTGGGCGGCGCGGCTTTTAGGAAAACATCTGCCGGAGCGGGTTGCCGGCATTGATTTAATGGAAAATTTGATGGCATTGGCTCATCAGGAAGGCTATAAATGCTTCTTCTTTGGCGCAAAGGAAGAAGTTGTGCGCCGTGTAACCGCCATATACGCCGAAAAATACAGTCCCGCGCTTATCGCAGGCTATCGTAACGGCTATTATACGCCGGATGAGGAAGAAGCCATTGCCCGGCAAATCGGCGAAAGCGGAGCAAACATATTGTTTGTGGCAATCAGTTCTCCCCAAAAAGAAATATTTGTCGACAGTCACAAAGACCTGTTAAATAAGGTAAATTTCACGATGGGTGTGGGCGGCTCTTTTGATGTCGTTGCAGGCGTTACCCAACGGGCGCCCCGCTGGATGCAAAAAACGGGATTAGAGTGGTTTTTCCGCTTTATTCAAGAGCCCGGAAGAATGTGGCGGCGGTATTTAATCGGAAATTATCAGTTTATAAGATTGGTGTTTAAAGAAAAAATAAAAAAATAAAAAAAATCTACCAAACAGATGAAAGCGGTTTTTATGGGATTGGGCTACATCGGGTTGCCCACGGCCGCCATAGCGGCAAGCAAAGGGGTTGACGTCGTAGGCGTTGACATAAACCCTGCGGTAGTAGAAACAATCAATCAGGGGAAAATCCACATTGTGGAGCCGGAACTGGATAAGGTGGTACATGAAGCTGTGGAAAGGAAACGGCTCCGTGCCACTTTAACACCGGAGGAGGCAGACGTTTTTTTGATCGTAGTTCCCACGCCCTTCAAGCGAAACCACAGGGCAGACATTACCTGCGTGGAAGATGCAACACGTTCGGTTATCCCGTTTTTAAAAGAGGGGAATTTATTTATTATTGAATCCACCTCACCTGTGCGGACTACCGAAAAGATGGCAGCGCTCATTTTTAAAGCGCGTCCGGAGCTGAAGGATAAAATTTACATAGCCTACTGCCCGGAACGGGTACTTCCCGGCAATGTGATTTACGAACTGGAAAACAACGACAGGATTATCGGCGGCCTCAACCCCGCATCGTCGGAAAAAGCCGCCGCCTTTTATTCCCTGTTCGTAAAAGGCGCTTTACACCAAACCGACGCCCATACGGCGGAAATGTGTAAATTAACTGAAAACTCATCACGGGATGTGCAAATTGCGTTTGCGAATGAGCTTTC
>JAIRMK010000072.1 GCA_031258755.1 Prevotellaceae bacterium | reverse complement strand
GGAGGAGCAACAACGTAAACGGGAAGAAGCAAAGGTGAAAAACATTGAGGAAGGCAAGAAGTTTCTGGAGGAAAACAAAACAAAAGAAGGCGTGGTTGCACTTCCGAGCGGCCTGCAATACAAGGTGATCAAGCAAGGCGAGGGCGTGAAGCCAACCGAGAAAGACACGGTGAAAGTGCACTATCGCGGCACGTTGCTCGACGGTACGGAATTTGATTCTTCCTACGAACGTGGCGAACCGGCTACCTTCCCGCTTAACGGCGTGATTAAGGGCTGGACGGAAGGTCTGCAACAAATAGGCGAAGGCACAATGGCAGAATTTTATATTCCCGACAGTCTGGCTTATGGAGAACGCGGTAGTGGGGCAAAAATCACGCCTAATGCCACATTAATTTTTGAAGTGGAACTTCTTGAGGTTAAAAAAGCAAAATAATAAGATTATGGCGTTAGAATTAATAGGAAAACTTATTAAAACATTGCCGGTGCAAAGCGGAACGAGCGCGAGAGGAACGTGGAGCAAGCAGGATTTTATTATTGAAACACAGGAGCAGTATCCGAGGATGGTGTGTATGACTGCATGGGGCGGGCAGATGAACGAGTTGTCGGCTGTGGCCGAGGGAGATGTGTTGAAAATCAGTTTTGATATAGAATCCCGCGAGTTCAATGAGCGCTGGTACACCAATGTGAAAGCTTGGCGTATTGAGAAACAACAAGCCGGTACGGCCACTGCCGCATCACCGGTGCAAACTGTACCGGGTACAGTTCCTCCTCCATCATCACCTCCTCCGACCGAAGAACCGCTTGACGCTTCACAGCAAGAAGTAGATGATTTGCCGTTTTAGTTTTGGCAAACAGCCAAGCAAGTATAGATAAAACTGTCTCGATTTCGGGACAGTTTTTTTTGTTACACATTCTGATACAAGAACCGCTTGATGCTTCGCTTGGGCGTCTTCTCAAATTCTTCGGGAAATATTTTCACTTTGGCGATTTGCGCATATTGGGGTAATTCCTCATTGATTTTCATGCGTATTTCTTCTATTGTGCGTGGAATTTCCGCATCGGTAATGCCGGCGGCAGTGGTTTGTTCGTAGTCGGGATAGATTAATGCGGTGAGTTTTCCTCCTTGATCCACCACCAGCGATTCGCCCACATAAGGCATGTTATTGATGATGTCTTCCAGTTCTTCGGGGTAGATATTTTGTCCCGAAGCGCCAAGTATCATATTCTTGCTCCGGCCTTTGATAAACACATAGCCGTTTTTGTCCATGACGGCCAGGTCGCCTGTTTTCATCCATCCGTCGGACGTGAAGGCGTCTTTGGTGGCTTGTTCGTTGCGGTAGTAACCCAGCATCACGTTGTCGCCGCGCACCAAAATTTCTCCGGCTACGTTCTCCGGGTCGGGCGAGTCGATTTTTATTTCCATTCGCTGAACGGCTTTCCCACAGGAGTAGAGCGGTGTTTTACTCCAATCTTCATAAGATATGATAGGGCCACATTCCGTCATGCCGTAACCCACCGTGTAGCGGAACCCGATTTGTTTGAAAAAGTTTTCGGCTTCGTGGTTAAATGCCGCGCCGCCTACAATGATTTCGTAAAAGTTGTTGCCGAATACGTTATCAAGCGCCGTAAGAATTTTTTTCTTTATTTTCTGGTCGATGACGGGAAGTTTCAGCAACATTTTTACGGAGGTCTTGTTCAGTATGGGTTGCAGTTGCTTCTTGTAAATTTTTTCAACGATTAGCGGCACCGAAATAACAATAAAAGGTTTGATGTCGGCGAAAGCCTCCATGATGATTTTCGGGGTCGGCACGCGGGTGAGGAAATGCACGTTGGCGCCTTGCGCCAGTTCGAAAATAAATTCAAACATCATGCCGTACATGTGCGCCATGGGCAGCATCGACACCACCTTGTCGCCCGGTTTGAGGACGAGCGCACCCTGTGCGAACTGCAAGTTTGAAAGCAGGCTGCGGTAAGGTAGCATCACGCCTTTTGAGAAGCCGGTAGTTCCCGAAGTGTAATTGATGACGGCTAATTCTTCGGGTTCGTCATGGTGATAGGCGATGTGTTCGGGCCTGAAATTCTTCGGGTATTTTTTCCCAAACAGTTCATTCAGGCGTTCCCGCGCGGCGTGGATGGACGGATGCCGGCTATATACGATAGAAAAATCGCCGGTAAGAATGATGGCCTCCAAGGCGGACATTTCCCGTTCGTTAATCGACTCCCAGATGATGTCGCCGGCAAACAGCACGCGGGCTCCGGAATGGTTTACGATGTGATGAATGTTGTCGGCTTTAAATTCGTGCAGGATAGGAACCGCCACGGCGCCATAGGTGATGGTGGCGAAGAACACGACGCCCCAGTTGGCTTGGTTGCGTCCGCAAATGGCAATTTTATCGCCTTTTTTCAGCCCGCATTCTTCAAATAAAATGTGGAGCTTTGCAATGCGCCGGGCTACGTCTTTATAATGCAGCGTAATGCCTTTGTAGTCGGACAGCGCGGGAAGATCCCAGTTGTTTTTGAAACTTTGTTCAAATTGTGCAATGAAACTGTTTGTCATGGGTTGATGGTTTTAGTCAAAGGTTTGTAAGTCGCAGAGCCGTTTGTAAACGCCTTGCATGGCCACGAGTTCGGCATGTGTGCCTTGTTCTATGATTTCTCCTTTTTGCAGTACCACGATTTTATCGGCATGTTGAATGGTTGACAGGCGGTGGGCAATTACAATCGACGTGCGGTTTTTCATTAATTTCGTTAAAGCATCCTGTACCAGACGTTCACTTTCGGTGTCGAGCGCCGAAGTGGCTTCGTCGAGGATGAGGATGGCGGGGTTCTTAAGAATGGCGCGGGCAATGGAGATGCGTTGGCGTTGTCCGCCCGACAGGCGGTTGCCCTGATCGCCGATATTGGTTTGGTATCCGTTTTCCATTTGTATGATAAACTCATGGGCGTTGGCTGTTTTTGCGGCCTGAATAACGTCTTCCTCCGTCACATTTTCCGCCCCGAACACAATGTTGTTATACGCCGTGTCGTTGAATAAAATGGGCTCTTGGGTTACCATGCCGATTTGGTTATAGAGGGTGTGTAACTTGCAGTTCCGTACATCTATTCCATCAATGAGGATAGCGCCTTCGTCCACGTCGTAGAAGCGGGGAATGAGGTTTACAAGGGTTGTTTTCCCTGATCCGGATTGCCCGACTAACGCTACGATTTGGCCTTTTTCAATCTGCAGGTTAATGTGTTTTAATATGGGTGTGGTTTGATAAGCGAACGACACGTTTTGCAGAACTATGGATTTTTCAAATGATTTGATAATTGCCGGACTTTCAGGCTCTTTGATATCCTGTTCCGTATCCAGAATGGTGAACACCCGTTCGGCCGATGCCAACCCGCGTTGGAAATTAGCAGTAGCTTGTGCCAATGATTTTGCCGGCGTAAGAATTTGTGAAAAAACAAAAATATACACAATAAACCCGCTCCCCGTAAGCGCATTTGACGAGTTGCTGAAAATAAGATGGCCACCGTAGAGCACAATAAATGTCACCGCCACAATGCCCATTATTTCGGACAGCGGTGAAGCCATGTCAATGCGGTTCCACATTTTTTTAAATACCCATCGTTGTGCATTGTTGTATTCGTTGAACTTTCTGTTGATAAATTTTTCGGCATTGAAAACCCGTATTACCCGAATGCCTGTAATTGCTTCCTCTATCAGTCCAAGTAAGTTACTGAGCAGGGTTTGCGATTGTTTGGCATTTCGTTTTAATAAATTGGCAATGCCCGAAATAATGACGCCGGCAATAGGCAGTACCAGCAGGGTGAAAAGGGTGAGTTGTACTGATTGATAAAACAGCACTGCCGCATAGGCAATGATAAACAACGGCTCGCGAAAGAATACCTGCAAAGCGTTGCCGGCCACGCCTTGAATTTCGTTGATGTCGTTGGATGATACAGACAGTAAATGCCCCTTTTTATTTTTTTTGAAGTATCCGATATGAAGGGTCATTAATTTTTCGAACATTGCTTGCCGTAAATTGCGGATGAGCAAACTTTGCATGCGTGTAATGGTGCGCTGTGCGGCGTATTTAAAAATGTTTGCCAGCGTTACCGATATCAGTATTATAATACAGGTGAATTGTAATGCACCCATCGGCCCATGCGTGTGTTGCAGTGTGTTGCAATAGTAATAGAAAGCATTTTTTCCATATTCTATACTGAATGAAAAGTCGGGCAATGTAGAGATGGCCGCCGCGTTTGCGTTTTCGGTGTTGAAAAGAAGATCTAATACCGGTACGAGCAGCGAGAAATTAATAATACTGAACAACACGCCGAACAACACGAGAACAAGATAACGTACCGTTATGGGCGCTAAAGGTGGCGCATAGGCGAATAATCGGAGAAATGTTTTCATGCCGTAATGTGTTTGTCAATACCCTGTTCAATGTAAGTGATTTTCTCTTTTAATGCTTGCCGGAACAGTCGGTCGTTGTCGTGTATTCTTGATAGGTTTCTCACTGGGTGGTCAAGGTGGAAAGCGACCGCATAGCATTGTATAAACTGCACGTGGATGCCGGCGTTAATTAATCGTATGGCGATGTCGCAATCTTCTCCGCCCCATCCGTGGAAATTCTCGTTGTAGCCGTTAACCTGTAACAAATCATTACGCCAAAACGCCATATTGCATCCCGTTACATATTCGGCAGGACTGCATGTGCGGCGAATGCGGCAATACAATCGAGTAATCCACAAACAGCGAAAAGCATTTTGTTTTTTCTTCAACGACCTGGTGAAAAAAGAAAGAGAATACGTATTATCTATGTATTTTTTTGTGGCAGCAGAAGACAGGAATGCTCGTTTGCCGGCAATGAAGCATCCACGACGCGCAAGGCGCAAATGGTCGTGTATAAAATATTTGTTCAGAATAATATCCTCGTCGATGTTGATAATGTATTCTCCCGATGATTGTGCGATGGCTTTGTTGCGTATGCGTGATAGCTGAAAGCCCTCATCGGGTTGCCATACATGGATTATGGGGACAGGGGAAATGGCCGTTATTTCGTCAATTACCTTTTTGGTCTCATCGCCGGAGCCGTCGTCGGCAATAACAATTTCGTCTGGCAACACCCGCTGTCGCAATGCCGATTGCAGGCAGCATCGCAAATAGTTAGGCGAGTTATAGGTGCTGATTATAAGTGAACATGAAGGTTGTTGTCTCATTGATATACGTATTACTCCCATACAAGAAATTTACTGTCGTTTTGTTTCTGTAATTTTGGGCGGGTCAGGTTTAGTGGTTGGTTATTTAACACTTTGTTATATTTTTCCAGGTAATTTAGGGCCATGTTTT
>JAIRMK010000114.1 GCA_031258755.1 Prevotellaceae bacterium | reverse complement strand
AAGGATTTGTGTTGCCGGGTTGTGCACAATATGTGCCCGGTGCCATTGGCGGGCCGGGTGATGTGGCGCCGGGTTGTGTCACTTACCGTCCCGGCAGCATTGGCGGGTTGAGCTTTGTGGGGTTGTTTTAACAGACAACTAAACAACTAAACAGTTAAACAATTAAACAGTTAAACAATTAAACAAAAAACAAACAAACAAAAATTAAAAATTATGAAACAGACAAACAAAATCAAAATTTTGCTTATGGCAGCCTTAGGCGGTCTGAGCATTATGAGTTATGCACAGGGTAAAGTATGCGAGGGTCTCACTTATGAGATTTTGGAACTGCAGGCACCTTCTGCCCCATCTGCCTACAAATGGTTGGAAGACGAAAAGGAAATACAGGGCGCTACTGCTGCCGGTTATACGGTACCCGCCGATAAGGAAATAGGGAAATATACGTATAAACGCTATTCGAAGCAACAAGGTTGCGATTGGATGGTAGCGAACGCGTATACGGTAGAGGTGATGGCTTGCGGGTCCATTACCGTTGAAGATCCGATTGGTAAAAAAGGTGCGTTTACGGATCCGCGTGATAACAAGGTGTATAAAACGGTAAAGATGCCCGACGGGAAGGTGTGGTTTGCCGAGAACTTGAATTACCAAGTGGGATTGACATGGAACCAGCCATTTAACCAAGCAAAAGAGGAGGAGTATATAAGTACTACGACTGGTGAAAAAGCGATTGGTTCGTTCTGGTGTCCAGCGGTAAGTGGTGCTACTTTGTCAGCGGACAAGAATACGTGTAATGTATATGGTGCGTTGTATACTTGGGAAACTGCGATGAGCGAAGATGGTAAGGGTGAATGGACCGAATCAGATCTAACTACCGAGTATGCCAGCCAAGTAGTGGCTTCCGACCCGACCGCTAATCTCAAAATTGCCAAAGGTGGCGGTAATCGCGGTATATGCCCAGAAGGATGGCGTATCCCTACAGTGTTGGAGTGGGCTACAATAATGGATAAAATAGAGGGCGACGGTTTGGGAGATAACTACACAGGCCAAGTTCCGGGAGGAAAATACGGAATTGATGTAATATCGAAACTCGCCGTGAAAGAGACATACACCGGAACAGATAAAGGAATAGGCGGATGGTATACTGGGACACCAACTATAGCATCAACCGGCTTTGACCTCCAACCCGCAGGTAGCAGAAGTTCAGTCGCTGGCATATTTAGTGGTCGCGGTACAAATGTTACACTTTTGTCGCAACAATGGTCTAAACCCAGAAACGTAATAGTAATAGATGGTAGCCTTCAGGCAAATACAACACGCTTCCTCGGAACTTGGCGTGCAACGGCTGCATCAGTGCGCTGCATCCAAAATTAAATAACCTTATCTCTTTTCCCATTCTTAACTCTTAATTTTTAACTTAAAACAACAACAATAAATAAATTGGATTGTAAAAACGTTTCTCCTGCAAACCCTGTGTCTTTCTAAACCAAAAGGCAATCTTGCAGACCTGAAACAGAAAGGCGGCTGTTCAAAAAAAATATTTGGGCAGTCGCTTTTTTCTTCATCCACTAATCACCTGTTGTGCCGTCCGCGCAGGTTTCCTTTATGAATAAGGATGGGCAAAATAAAAATCGGTTACTCGGGAATTTTTCGTATTTTTGTACTTTAACCTTTAGCGTAACACGTATATGACAACTGCTCCCGACACTTCTCACTTCGTAGCCCTCGAAGACCGCTACGGCGCACACAATTACCATCCCCTGCCGGTGGTGCTGGCGCGGGGACAAGGCGCTTTCGTATGGGACGTGCAGGGAAAACGTTATTTTGATTTTCTTTCGGCCTACTCCGCGGTGAACCAGGGACATTGTCACCCGAAAATAGTAGCGGCGCTGATGGAACAGGCAAGTAAGCTAACCCTTACCTCGCGGGCGTTCTACAACGATTGTTTAGGCCCATATGAACAAGCCATAACCGGTTATTTTAAGTACGACAAGGTGTTGCCCATGAACACCGGCGCCGAAGCCGTAGAAACAGCGCTCAAACTCGCCCGCCGATGGGGATATGTCAAAAAAGAAATACCTGATAACGAAGCCCTGATTGTGGTCTGTGAAGGTAATTTTCACGGCCGCACCATCAGCGTCGTGTCCATGTCGTCCGACCCCGACGCGTACAACAAATTTGGGCCTTACACGCCCGGATTTCTCAAAATACCGTACAATGACGTGTCCGCCCTCGAAAGCACGCTGGCCGCATACGGCAAAAACATTGCGGCGTTTTTGGTGGAGCCCATACAGGGCGAAGCCGGCGTGTTTGTACCCGATGAAGGTTACCTCAAAAAATGTTTCGACCTCTGCAAGCAGCACCGCGTATTATTCATCGCCGACGAAATACAAACCGGCATGGCCCGCACCGGAAAACTGCTTTGCTGCGATCACGAAGGGGTGCGCCCTGATATGGTGCTATTGGGAAAAGCATTGTCGGGCGGCCTGTTGCCCATTTCCGCCGTCCTGGCCGACGACGACGTGATGCTCACCATCAAGCCCGGCGAACACGGTTCCACCTTCGGCGGATTTCCGCTCGCCTGTAAAGTAGCCATGGCGGCGCTCGAAGTGGTGAATGAGGAAAACCTTGCTGAACGCGCTTCGTATTTAGGCGAAATCTTACGCGCGGGATTGAAAAAAATAAAATCCGACCGAATTACGCTTGTTCGCGGAAAAGGCTTACTCAACGCTATAGTCGTTGAACCGAAAAACGGCATCGAAGCTTGGGATATATGTCTCCGCATGGCCGGAAACGGGCTACTCGCCAAACCCACACACCAGCACATCATCCGGCTTGCACCGCCGCTCGTCATTGCCGAAGACGATTTGCGCGAGGCTATTTCAATCATTGAGAAAAGCATAATATCATTGTAATGACCGCCTCACACCTCCTTATGATACGCCCCGCCGCTTTTGGATTTAACCCCGAAACAGCGGTTAACAATGCCTTTCAACAGGCCGGAAACCACGCCGGCATACAAGAAAAGGCACAGCAGGAATTTGATGCTTTTGTCCATTTATTAGACGAAAACGACATTGACGTAACTGTGGTACACGACACGCCGGAGCCTCACACCCCCGATGCTATTTTCCCCAACAACTGGTTTTCGACCCACGCCGACGGCACGTTGTGCCTCTTCCCGATGTTCGCCGAAAACCGCCGTCTCGAGCGCAAACAAACCGTACTCGACACCTTGAAAAATAAATTTGATGTAAAACGTATTGTTGATTTTACGGCTTACGAAGCACAACAAAAATTTCTTGAAGGCACCGGCAGCATGGTGTTAGACCGCGAAAACCTTATTGCCTATGCCTGCCTCTCGCCGCGTACCGACAAACAGGTTTTACTTGATTTTTGCAAAAAATCAGGTTACGCGCCTTGTTGTTTTAACGCCACAGATAAAAACGGAACGCCTATTTACCACACCAATGTAATGATGTGCGTGGGGGAACATGATGCGATGGTCTGCCTTGAAAGCATCACGGATGACGAACAGCGCAACGCGCTGGCGGAAACGCTCGAAAACACCGGAAAAACAATACTTCCCATCACCTTGCAACAAGTGCAACACTTTGCGGGGAATATGCTCGAAGTAAAAAATGCATACCACAAACATTTCCTCATCCTGTCGCACACGGCATACTGCGCACTCACTCCGGAACAGATCGCCAAACTGCAACTAAACAACAAAACCCTGTTGCATCCCGACTTGCACGCCATTGAAACGCATGGTGGCGGCAGCGCCCGCTGTATGATGGCCGAAATATTTCTTGACGAGTTGCGCTGAAGAGCCGGATCATTATACATGGAGCGCTGGTTCGCAGAATTGTACTATCTTTGCAGACCGAAAAAATTAAATGAACGACATGAGTCCCATCATCCAAATTGACGATAAGCTCATCAGCGCCGATGTGTTTGAAAAATGCTTTGCCTGCGATATTGCGCAATGTGCCGGTATTTGTTGCGTGCTGGGCGACAGCGGCGCTCCGCTGGAAAAAAAAGAAAAGCGCATCCTGCAACGCGAATATACACATTTCGTCGCTTACATGAAGCCCGAAGGCCGCAAAGCGGTGGAACAACAAGGCCACACGGTAATTGACCTCGACGGCGACCTCGTTACGCCACTCATCGACGGCGCAGCGTGCGCCTACTCGAACATGAATGCCGACGGCACGTGCTACTGCGCCATTGAACACGCCTTTCTCGATGGGAAAACGACATTCCGCAAGCCCATTTCATGCTACATCTATCCTATTCGCATTAAACAAGTGGGTGAATTTACCTGCCTCAATTACGACGTATGGAGCGCCTGCGATTGCGCACGCACAAAAGGCGCAGCAGAAAATATTCCGGTGTTCCGTTTCCTGAAACAGCCTATCATCGCCCGCTTTGGACAAGTGTTTTATGAGAAAATGGAAAAAATAAACGATATAACATAATTTAACAATTTTATATTTGGATTTTAAAAAAAAGTATTTACATTTGTCCTCGAAAGGCAATTCGTTCTTTTTAATACTTGTTGGCGCTCACTTTTGTACCGAAGCTAAGAAACCTGCGAAATTTCTTTTATGTTGATAGGGAATAAAGTTGGCGCCCACACTTTCCTTTTCATATTCCAATTATTATTTTATTAAAAAGACAGGTGTGGGCCTAAATTTATTTATCAACATGGTTCCGCAGGACCGCTTAGTTTAAATAAGCTACAGGCTCGCGCTACCATTATTTGGTTAAGAGTTAAGAACTAAGAATTAAAAATTACGATTTTAGACTTACGGTTTACGATTGATTTTTTTTTAATTCTATATCTTAGATATACGTTACAAAATTTTTTGTGATAAGGTGGTTTATTGTATATATTGAATTAGTGATTAGTTGTTAATGATTAGTGATTAATGGAAAGGCAAATGTGGCTAATTGTCGGGGAAAGGGAGAACGGATTGACGATTTAAGATTGACGACTTACGATTTAATACCCCTTGTCACGTCCTAAAAAAAGTTGACAGTTAATAATTGATTTTATTTGTTGATTTTTATTCATTGTTTATCGTATATTTTTTATTTTCTCTATGCGGCTTGATGAACCTGCTCCGGCGTC
>JAIRMK010000111.1 GCA_031258755.1 Prevotellaceae bacterium | reverse complement strand
CCAATATGTGCCAACCTATAATAATTATTTTGTGTATGGGCTGTATCTTCTCTCCAGTGTAAGTAAAGGCGTGTCCGAAGGCGTATCGTCGGCGTCCGGCCACTCAATTGAAACGCACGAGCAACCTGTCATTTGTATTCCGCCGCTTACTTATAAAATAATCAGTGAATATGATATAAAGAGTTCTCTGTACAGGGATTGTGAACGGAGTTTGAGTTAGACCATTAGGCGTGTGGTGTATCATTTTCGTGGCCTCTAGATGTTATACTTGATGCTAAAAATGAAACAATTTGGATAACGCAAGAGGGAATGAGTGAAATTTTTCATGTGAGAGTTCAAACCATTTCATATCACTTAAAAAATATTTTTCTATCCGGGGAATTATCTGAAAATCAAGCAACTCAAATAAAATTTGAAAAGCTTGACAATCAGGCTGTTAGAAAACCGGCGTATTATAATCTTGATGCGATTATTTCCGTTGGGTATCTTGTAAATTCCGTACAGGCTACGCAGTTCCGCATTTGGGCTACAAGTGTCCTTCGGGAACATTTACTAAGGGGTTACACTATAAAGCAACCGGCAAGCATGGAGCAACTGCGAGAATTACGCGATGAACTGGATGAAGTACTGGAGCGCCAAAGCAAGATGGATGCTTTTGTGTACGAGGAATTTGGGAAAGTTTACGAATTGCTTACTGAAATCATCAAACAGAAGAAAATAGAAGCTAAGCCCCGCAAGCGCATAGGGTTCAGGACATCTGCCTCTGGTATGCAGGATTGAAAGCGCCTCTCCTGGCCTCGGGAAAATGGTGGGGGGATTGGCAGTTTTCTTTTCCAGCCTCCCCCATTTCTTCAGCCACTCTTGTATCCACCATTTTCGCATAGATTTGGGTAGTTTTGATGTCGGAATGGCCAAGCGCCTTTTGGGTGACCTCCAGCGAAACGCCTTGCATAAGCATCACGGTGGTCGCGAATGTGTGCCGGGCCATGTGAAAGGTCAGGTTTTGGGAAATCCCGGAGAGGTCGGCTATCTCCTTAAGATAAGCATTCATCTTCTGATTGGACACGACCGGAAAACAAAAACCTTTACGTTGGCCCTCGTACTTTTTCAGGGTTTCCTTAGCCTTACCGAGGAGAAGGATTAAGGCCATCTCGTCGGTCTTTACCCGATGGGTTCTGATGAACTCCCTTCCATGCTCCTCTACAATGTTCTCAGGGCGCAAACACGAAATATCGGAATATGCCAACCCGGTATAACACGAGAACTGTGCGGTTTATCGTCACACGCAGTTGAACAAGCGCGGCCTCACCTTTGGCTAACCGCTGCTTCTTACGGTTGAATACGAATTTATAGGTTGCTAACATAATTTTATCTATTTTGTTGTACTGGAAAAAAAATCGCCTTTCGGTACAACACGGTACAACATTTCGGTACAACAAATATATGTATTTTTATGGAAAGTTGTATCCTTATGTGGAAAGAAAATCTGCTGTATCCCCATTCCACAAACAAAAACCCGCTTCCGGTCTAATCTACAGAAGCGGGCTTAGCGGTGCGGACGGGATTCGAACCCGCGACCCCGTGCGTGACAGGCACGTATTCTAACCAACTGAACTACCGCACCGGTTCATTTGGGGACGCAAAGATAATACCTTTTTTTGTATTCTACAATAGCCTTGTTAAAAAATAACCAACTTTTTTCTATCTTTGCACTTTGATTTATTTATGGCATGACCGCTGAAAAACAAAAACAGTTTGACATTAGTTACCTTAAAATGGCAACGATATGGGGAGGGAATTCTTACTGCACACGCCGGCAGGTAGGCGCCATTATTGTAAAAGACCGCATGATTATTTCCGACGGATATAACGGAACGCCCTCCGGCTTCGAAAATGTATGTGAAGACGAACAGGGGCTCACTAAACCGTACGTTCTCCATGCCGAAGCCAATGCCATCACCAAGGTAGCCAAATCAAACAACAGCAGCGAAGGCGCCACGCTCTACATTACCACCTCGCCCTGCATGGAATGTGCCAAGCTCATCATACAAGCCGGCATTACCCGTGTGGTGTACAGTAATCAGTACCGCATTACCGATGGCATTGAGCTTTTGCGCCGCGCCGGAATCGAAGTAACTCACATCAATATAAACACACAGGACACCGACAACTCAACAGAAAGAACCTATGAATAAAAACGTTTTACTCCGGGTATTAACATCCTTGGTATGCATTGTGCTCGGCATGATTATCGGGCAATATCTCTTATACAAAAACGCAGATATCAACAAATATATTCCCATTCCCGTATATCCCCAATCCGAACAGAACAAGCTCCAACTCGTGTTCGACCAGATCAGGGAAAACTATGTGGATCCGGTAAATATCGACAGTTTGGTCGAAAAAACAATTCCATTTGTGCTGGAAGAGCTCGACCCCCATTCTATATACATTCAAGCAGAGGACATGGAGCAGGCTAACGAAGCGATAGAAGGCAATTTCGATGGCGTGGGAATTACATTCAACATGCCCAACGACACGGTGCTCGTGATCAACGTAATTAGCGGCGGGCCTTCCGAGCGCGCAGGCATACACGCCGGCGACCGGATTATTACGGTCGATGACTCGCTGATTGCCGGACAAAAAACCAAACAGGACAATGTGGTGAAAATGTTGCGCGGTAAAACAGGCACACAGGTAACAGTGGGCATACAGCGTGTCGGCGAGCCAAACCTGATATATTTCCCCATCACGCGCAGCAAAATTCCCGTGAAAAGCATTGATGTGGCCTACATGCTAAATGAGCACACCGGATATATCAGACTGTCAAAATTCTCAAAATCGTCACATTTCGAATTTCTTAAAGCGGCGTCGGCTTTGCAGGAGAAAGGGATGAAAAACCTTATCTTTGACTTGCGCAGCAATACCGGTGGGTTGCTCGACCAGGCTTTTGAAATCGCTAACGAATTTCTGCCATACGGAAGTCTTATTGTATATACCGAAGGCAGGGCGCGCAAACGGCAAGACCTGTATGCCAACGGACAGGGGCGCCTGCAACACATTAACGTGGCCGTGCTCACCGATGAAATCTCCGCATCTGCCTCCGAAATCGTAGCCGGAGCCCTGCAGGATAACGACAGGGGGCTTATTGTCGGACTGCGCACATTCGGCAAGGGGTTAGTACAGGAGCCCATTAACTTCAGCGACAATTCGGGGTTGCGCCTCACCGTAGCCCGTTACTACACCCCCACCGGACGCAGTATCCAAAAGCCCTACGGCAAAGATAGAAATTACGAAGAAGACATTTACCAGCGTTATCTTCATGGTGAATTTATGGAAGCCGACAGCGTCAAACAAGACACCATACAACGCTACACCACACCCGGCGGAAAAATCGTGTATGGCGGCGGCGGTATTGCTCCCGACGTGTTTGTGCCGAACGACACCACCGGCAGAAACGAATACTTCATTCAAGTATCGAGAAAAAACCTCATATACCGCTATGCTATCCAGTTCTCAGACCAGCACCGGGCTGAAATCAACAACATTCACACGCTGGACAGCCTCCGGAAGTTCTACACCGCTTTCGACTTGCTAAAACAGTTTACCGGCTATACGACACAGCAGAGAATAAAACCGAAACCCGGAGAATTAAAACAATGCAAACATCTTATTGAAAATCTTTTAAAAGCTTACATAGGACGCAATACGCCTCTTGATGACGAGGGCTTTTATCCGTTTATCGGCAATATTGACAACACTTTGCTGCAAGCCGTAAAAGAACTTGAGAAGAATGTAAAATAATTTCAGCTTCAAAATTTTCCGATTATAGTATAATTTTCATATCTTTGTCGATTATTATGTGTGTCCATGAAAATTAAAATTTGCTACCCCTTATTTGGCATTTTGTTTCTTTCTTGTGCAAGCGCTATCCTTGCATCGGCACAAACACATACAGGCTTCGACAACGACTATTACTCCAGCGCCATTGACTTGTATGAAAAAGGACAATACACTGATGCACAGGCTCAGTTCCAAAAAGCTGCACAAATTAACACCAATGAAATACTGCAAATTGACATCGCATCCTACCTCACGTTATGCGCCATCAAGCTGCAACGGAATGATAGCGAAGCCATGGTGATGCATCTTGGTGAAACGATAATTAATAACCCGAAGTTAAATTATATTCATTTTTCGCTGGCCAGGCAACTATGCAGCACCGAGCAATATAAAAAAGCCATCGTGTGGTTTGAAAAAACCGACGACAGGGAATTAGAGCCCAACGACAGGCTGGAGTGCCTCTATTTACAAGCGTACGCCTATTTTAAAACCAACAATTTCGACAAAGCGCTGGCTTTATTTACCCATGTCAAAATACTGCCAACCAATGAATACACTGCTCCTGCTACATACTATTACGCACATATCGAATATTTGCGCAAAAACTATTTATCGGCTATTACCGCATTCAATGAAATAAAATCCGACAGCCGTTTTTCTTCGCTTATTGCATTCTATGTCCTGCAAATACACGCCTACCAACAGGAATACGACAAAATAATCACCAACGGCATAAGCCTGATTAAAACCGTTGACGATGCACGGTATCCCGAAATTGCCTACCTCATCGCTAATGCCTATTTTAAAACGCAACAATACGAAGAGTCGCTTCATTATCTTAATCTTTACAGAAACAAAACAAAGAAAATGACGCGTGACGACCATTATTTGGAAGCGTCCCTTTACTACCGGTTAAAAAAATATCCCGAAGCCTTACAAGCGCTTGACTCTGTATTAAGCATCGGCGCCGATTCCCTGGCGCAAAATGCGCTCTACTATGCCGGTGACATTGCATTGAAAACCGGCAACAGCAAGAAAGCGCTCGAATATTTTAACGCCGCCGGAAAAATTGACTTCGATTATGCCATCAAGGATATTTCAATGTTCAATGCGGCCAAACTGTCGCTGGAGTTATACAATGACACCGACCCTATTTATATTTACCACAAAACCAATCCGCAAAATGACGTAAGCCGTATTCTCGCCATCGCCTACACCATAGATAAACGTTACAGCAAAGCCATAGAAGTAATCCTTGAAATGCCCAAGCGCACCGACAAAGATTACGCCGACATCCAGCGCATCGCTTTCGTTCAGGCCATGACTTCTTTTGACTCCACCTCATACGACAATGCCATCAAATTATTTGATTATTCCCTGACCTACAGCAAATATGACTCCTACCTCGCCGCCTTGGCGCGCTATTGGAAAGCCGAAGCCCTCTACAAAAACCGCGAATACCGGAAAGCAATGAAACAATATGAGGACTTCATCCATTCCGAAGGGGCTTTTAACAATAAAACCGAATTTCAACTCGCACATTACAACATTGGGTATTGCGCTTTCAACATGAAAGAATACGACACTGCCATAAGTTGGTTTAGAAAATTTGTAGCTTTGGCGGAAGTGGATACCAAGTACCTCGGTGACGCTTATAATTGCATTGGCGAATGTTATTTCACCCAAAAAAAATACGCCTTCGCTGTCGATAATTACGACAAAACCATACAGCTTAAAGCCGAACATGTGGACTACGCCATGTATCAAAAAGCCATGGCCATGGGATTGTCCAGCAAACTGCAACAAAAACTGGAAATACTCAACAGGCTCAGCGTAGATTTTCCTCAATCCGATTATACACCGATGGGAATTTATGAGATAGGGCGCACTTACGTACTGCTTAACAAATTCGACATGGCCAGCAAGTCATTTATTACCATTACACAATACTACCCCACCCATCCCTACTGCCAGCTGGCGCTCATCGAACTTGGACTGATTAACTCGAATACCCGCAATTTCAAAACAGCTATTGATTATTACAGAAAAGCCGTACTGTTCAACCCCAATTCGCAAGAAACACAAAATGCACTGCTCGGGCTGAAAAATGCCTACCTCGAAACCAACAGCATCGAAAGCTACTACACCTTTGTCGACCAGTTGTCCATAAATGATAATGTGGACGAAACCGAAAGAGAACAGGAAAAACAAGACGGCCGCTTCAATCAGGCTGAAAGGATATACCTCTCCGGTGAATGTGACGAGGCCATTAAAACATTCCGGGACTTCCTGCAAATGTACCCCACCACAACGTATGCTTCTCAAGCCAATTTCTATCTCGGCGACTGCTTATTCCGAAAGCGGCAATACAACGAAGCCAAAAACCATTTCAGCTACGTCATTGCGCAACTCCGGGGCGATTTCACCGAGCTCGCCATGCTTGGATATGCACGCTGTGTATACAGGCTCGAAGATTACAACGACGTAATAAAATCGTATGAAAAACTGCTCGCGCTCACTCAGGAAGAGCCCTATAAACTTGAAGCCACATGCCGGATGATGGAAGCTTATTTCAATATTGACAATTACCGGCAAGCTATTGAAATGGCACAAAACGCGCTCCGGTTTTCAACTATTACCGAACAGGAACGGCTGAAAGCCCTGCTCATACGCGCCAAGTCGAGCCAGCAGATAGGGCATACCGAAGAAGCCCTGTTATTTTACAAACAATTATCCGACAATTTCATTAAAACGCCCGAAGGCGCCGAAGCCGCATTCCTCGCCATCGACATATTATACCAAAGCAACCGCAACGACGACGCCATAAATGCCATATTCGCCTTCTCGGAAGCGCAAAGCAGGCAACCCTACTGGCTGGCGCGAAGCTTTATCATTTTAGGCGATATTTATGTGGCGAAAAACGAAATTGAACGGGCGAAAGCCACTTACAACAGCCTCCTTGAAGGATATACCATAGAAAATGACGGAATAATTGACGTTGTAAAAACACGTTTAGCTGCAATTCAATAACTATGAAACTACATTACACTGCCATATTGATTGCCGGATTGATGCTTTGCATAAGCAATGCTGTGGTGGCGCAACAATCTTCAAAAAAAAATACCGGGCTGGAGCCTACTATTGTTGAAATTGAGACCGACTACACGAGAAAAATCTTCGAAACCGATAAGATTGACGTCAAATACAATGCCAACGACTCTTTAATATACCCAAAAACAACATTCACCTATCCGTTTATTGCCCACGACATGCAGAGCAGTTTCTCGCTCGAGCCTATTCCTGCCATTTCAATGGCCATTGACAATCTCACTGTGCCCGATATGGGATACGGATACTTGCGCGCTGCATTTATGCACCCCTTGACACCCGAAGCCGACTTCTATCTCCACAATCCGCTATCTAAAAAATCGGCTGTGAGCATTTACCTCAAACATCGTTCATTCTGGGGAAAATCGCCGCTTTACGACCAGGCGCCGGTAACCCCACGACCCATTCCCGATGAAATTTTGGCGACGCACGAAACAACCAGAGCCGGTGTGGTGATGCAACACTTTTTCAAACATGCGGCCATAGATGTCAAAGCGGAATACAAACACCAATCCCTGCTATATTACGGCCAGGACACGCTCCTTCTCAAAGAAAATATCGACAACGGATATACCGAAAGAATTACCGACAACAGTTATGTGCGTAAATTCATGAGCCAGGCATTTAACATTGTCAACGCCGACGCCCGCATATATACCCTCGACAATGTGAACAAAACTTTTTCTTTCAGCCTGCAGGCTTATTTTGATTACATCAAAGAAACGGCGCATCGTTTTTTGAGCACGAAGCCTGTAAACCAACACACGGTTGGAGTAAACGGATTTCTCAATTTCAGAATAACCCCGCACCACATTTTTAACCTGCAACTGCACGCTCAGGCATACAACCGCGACAACCTGTCCAAAAACCTTTCGTCGGGGCTGTTTAACGCCATACCTGCTTATACCTACCACGACGACCTCATGAAAGCATCGGCAGGGCTGAACATCGAAGGCATTTACAATGGCTACGGACTAAGCTACAACTTCTATCCTTTCCTGGCCTTTCATTTTATCACATACAACGGCATACTCATTCCCTATCTGGAAATAACAGGCGGCTCGACCCTCAACAATTACGAAAAAATTGTTTCCGAAAACCCTTATGTGCTGCCGGGATTGGATGTTTCAAATACCCGCACCAGAATAAAAGGTGAAGCCGGCGTCAGAGGAAGTTTCAGTACTGTTTTTGCTTATTGCTTGAAAGCATCCTACAGCATGATTGATAGCATGTACTTCTTTGTCAACAGCACAGCGTCCATCAAAGATCCCATACTGTTGGGAACAGGGCTCCGCAGCAACTTCGACGTGTCGTATGACAATATATCAAAAATTGCCATAGGCCTTGAATTAAGCGCCAAGTTCCGTAATTTCGACGCCTTGTTTTTCTCCAATTACATCAAATACAACATGGACATGGAGCAAAAAGCATGGCACAAACCGGCCATTGAAGCCGGATTGCAGCTACGGTATAAAGTAAACCCGCTCATATTTATTGTCGATGCGCTTTACCGCGGAGAGACGCCAGTGCTGCTACCCGCAGCTTACGCCGCACACACAACTTCGACAAAGGCCTACATAAATTTGGGACTTACGGTAGAATATCGCATAAACGACAGATTTTCCGTTTTCCTCCAAGGGAAAAACCTGCTGAATCAGTCCTATCAAAACTATTACCTTTACTATCATCAGGGCATAACTGTCGGAGGAGGCTTAACTTATTCATTTTAAGAAATAAAAAAGCATTAAAACTTTCTGCTTCCACCTTGTTTTTTCTGCGTTTTTTCATTGCAAATTACGCAAAATATTACTACCTTTGCGCACATATCTAAACGACGATTTTTAACTATGATTATAGAAAACGAAAGACAAGCGGCCAATTCCTATTCGGCCGAAAACATTCAGGTACTTGAAGGCCTTGAAGCCGTTAGAAAACGCCCATCCATGTATATCGGCGACATAAGCCAACGCGGATTGCATCATTTGGTGTATGAAGTAGTCGATAACTCTATCGACGAAGCGCTGGCCGGCTATTGCAAAAACATCAACGTAACCATCAATGAAGACAACTCCATCACGGTAATCGACGACGGACGCGGCATCCCGACCGACATCATGCAAAAGGAAGGCAAATCGGCCCTGGAAGTGGTGCTCACCGTGCTGCATGCCGGCGGCAAGTTCGACAAAGGAAGCTATAAGGTATCAGGCGGGTTACACGGCGTAGGCGTATCGTGCGTAAATGCACTGTCATCGCTACTAATAGCGGAAATCCACCGGGAAGGGAAAATCTTCCGGCAGGAATATCAATACGGCATCCCGCAATATGAGGTGAAAGTGGTGGGCGCATCCGACCGGACCGGCACCACCATTACGTTCAAGCCCGATGATACAATCTTCACCGTAACCACCAAATACGACTACGACACGTTGGCCACGCGCTTGCGCGAACTGGCGTTTTTAAATAAGGGCATCCATCTCACCCTTACCGACAAGCGCGAATGGGAAGAAAACGAAAGCGAAAACGAAGCCGGGAAACATTACCATTCCGACCATTTCTATTCGGAAACCGGACTGCTCGAATTTGTTGCTTTCCTTGACGGCACACGCGAAAAACTGACGGAAAAACCCATTTATCTGGAAACCGAAAAAACAGGCTTGCCGATAGAGGTCGCCATGCAATACAACAGCGGTTTCAGCGAAAACGTACACTCGTATGTGAACAACATCAACACCATTGAAGGCGGCACACACCTTTCGGGCTTCCGCCGCGGGCTCACCACGACACTGAAAAACTTTGCCGAAAAGAACGGCATGCTCGCCAAACTCAAGTTTGACATCGACCCTGCCGACTTCCGCGAAGGCCTCACGGCCGTGATTTCGGTGAAAGTGGCCGAGCCGCAGTTTGAAGGACAAACCAAAACAAAATTGGGGAACAGCGAGGTCACGGCTTCCGTATCGCAAGCCGTAAGCATGGCCTTAGACAATTACCTCGAAGAAAATCCGAAAGACGCAAAACTTATTATCGACAAGGTCATACTGGCCGCCACAGCCCGCCATGCCGCACGTAAAGCGCGCGAGATGGTGCAGCGCAAAACCGTCATGTCCGGCTCAGGGCTTCCCGGGAAACTGGCCGACTGCTCCGACCGCGACCCCGCAAAATGCGAACTCTATCTGGTGGAAGGCGACTCGGCCGGCGGCTCGGCAAAACAAGGCCGCGATCGCATGTTTCAGGCCATCCTGCCGCTGCGCGGGAAAATTCTCAATGTCGAAAAAGCCATGGAGCATAAAGTATTTGAGAGCGACGAAATCCGGAATATCTTCACCGCACTCGGCATCAGCATCGGCACGGAAGAAGACAGCAAAGCGCTGAACCTCGAAAAACTGCGCTACTACAAAATCATCATCATGACCGACGCCGACGTGGACGGAAGCCATATTGCCACACTCATCATGACTTTCTTCTTCCGCCACATGAACGACCTGATAAAACGCGGACACCTCTACATCGCCACCCCCCCACTCTATTTGGTAACCAAAGGAAAAGAAAAACGCTATTGCTGGAATGACACGGAACGCAAACAGGCTGTGGAAGAAATAGGGAAAGGAAAAGAAAACCTGCGTGTGCAGCGCTATAAAGGGTTGGGCGAAATGAACCCCGAACAATTATGGGAAACGACCATGAACCCCGAAAACCGCCTACTGCGACAAGTCACCATTGACAATGCCGCCGAAGCCGACCGCATCTTCTCCATGCTGATGGGCGATGAAGTGCCGCCGCGCCGCGAGTTTATCGAAACCCACGCCAAATACGCCAATATCGACACGTAGTTAATGGTTAATGGTTAATGGTTAACTCTTAACCCATTTTTTAATTACCATTTTCCGTAAATTTACCGCATACAAGTAGCGGTATGCCTTGGGCGACAGCACTTCAAGCAACATTTTCCGGCGCAGGTTATACGTATTCTGATGTATCATAAAACCCAAATAGGAATTGATTTGTGCGCGAAACTCGGCCAATACGTCCGGCGGTGGCGGTATCTCCTCATTCCACGAGTCAAAATAACAGTTCCACTTGTTGAGCATGTGGTACGTCTTTGTTTTTGTGCGATTGCGGATATACGTACGATGCGGTTTTATGTATGCGTTGAGAAACTGCACGCCTTTTGTATAATGCTGCAGGTAAATTTTATCAGGGTGTAATTCCAATCCCATTCTCGTTGCCAAAAACTCACGCAACACCTTCACCAAATTAAGCAACAATTGTTTATCTTCATGTATAAGAATAAAGTCGTCCACGTAACGCG